>NZ_JBARVX010000180.1:0-6430 GCF_049646505.1 Microcoleus sp. | reverse complement strand
CCTGTTGTATTTGTTGAGCAAGTTCTTCCTCTTTTTTCTGTTTTGTAGTGCCAGAATGAGAGGGTTTTGTTTGTTTGCTGCTGTGAATGTTGGACAGCAAAGCCATGATAGCACGATCGATCGCACTTAGCGCAAACAATTTGGGCGATCGCCCGTTCAAACTCCCCTTCTCCATCTCCGTCAAACACCGGAAAGCCTCAACCTGCTTAACCACCGCCTTTACCACAAAAGCGCGATCGTCCCGATAATTGTAAAGTATCCTTAGCGACTCATCCAAAGGTACTTGAAAACTGTTCAAGTCTGCAAACTTTTGCTGGGAATTTTCCAAGCCGATATCCAGGAACAAAATCAGCGCTACAGTCTCGTATCCCAACTGCGGATTTTCCTGCAAAGCCATTTCAAAAGCAGCCCTGCGATGCTGTCCGTCATTAATCACAAACTTAGCATCCATCGGCACCCGCAACCGACCGATTTTGCGTTCTTCCGCCTCATTTCCCAGCGCTTCAAACGTAATATCCCCATCAATAGAAGCTGCGATCGCCCCGCAAGTGTAATCTCCAGAATTATCAACAAAGTAATCAGCAATTTGTGGAATTCTAGCTTTGTTAAGCGCGCGTTTTCCCCGCAATTGGGGCGGCAAATCTTCACCGTCTAAGGGTAACAATTTAGGCAAAAAACGCACCGGGCACATCGATACGTAATATTCACGGCCCGCTTGAATTCCCCGGATCACCGGCAAAATGTATTCAAAGGAAGGAGTGGACATATTTTAGAATTGGGAATTGGGAATTGGGAATTGGGAATTGGGAATTGGGCATCGGGCATCGGGCATCGGGCATTGGGAATTGGGAATTGGGAATTGGGAATTGGAAATTAACATTTATTGACTTTTGGTCTGGTTTGTGGTATATGTCCGGGTTATAGCAAGATAAGTCAAGTATTTCACAAAACTTTTTAAAAAACAAGAGTTGACATCAATTTTAACCCATGATATTTTTGAAAAAATAGCGTAATTATATAAAAACTGCGAATGAATACCAACCCAGCGGCTGACCTCGCTAACCCATTTTTGGAAAAAGAAAATCGCGAAAGGCAGGAAATCGCACTGTTATTAGATAATTATTTAGGAAAGGACGATCGCATTTTCGTACAAAAAACCCAGATGGGAAACACCGAAGCCTACATCGGTTCAGTCACCCTCGAATGGTTGGATTCCCGCGTCCGTTTCGCCTCACAAATGCCGCTTTTCCGACAAAAATTTGACCTCAAAACTAACAACATTGTCCGCGACGACGAAACCATAGACGAAATTATCCAGCGCCCCTTGGATTGGTCGCGCCAAGCCCCACTAACTCAATATTTAGCAGCCCGAAAATCCCACAAATTCCCCGCAGTTTTAGTAGTCGTCAGTCCCCCTTGGGTAGACAACCCTCTAGCAGAAGAATGGGATAAAAACGGCGTAGCAACCAAATCGGCCGCTGAATTCACATCCTTTGATAAAAATGAGAACTTAGGGCTATTGAATATATCTAAAGATATTTCTATTTTTGCCTTAGACGGCCAGCACCGGCTGATGGGAATTCAAGGTTTAATGAGTTTAATTAAAACCGGAATCCTGCAAAGATACAACAAAAATAAAAAACCTGTGGGCGCTGCAATTACTCTCGAAGATTTAGCGCAAGAGTATCAAATTTACCCCGACGAAGTACACAAATTAGCTCACGAAAAAATCGGGATTGAGTTTATCCCGGCGGCTGTGGCTGGGGAAACCCGACAGCAAGCACAACGGCGCGTGCGATCGATCTTTGTGCACGTTAACCTCATGGCCGTAACGCTGAGTCAGGGACAGCTAGCATTATTGAACGAGGATAACGGATTTGCGATTTGCGCCCGCAAAATTGCCGTCACCCATCCTTTATTAAAAGAGCAAGAAGACAGAAATCCCCGCGTCAATTGGGACAGCGCCACAGTCGCCGCCAAATCAACTGTACTCACAACATTGCAAGCGCTGCAAGATATGTCGCAACGGTATTTAGAATACAAATTCCCCCATTGGAAGCCGGAAAAAAAAGGTTTAATTCCCATGCGTCCCGAAGATGATGAACTAAAAGAGGGAATTGAAGAGTTTAAGAAGTTGTTCGATAATTTAGCAACTTTACCAAGCTATCAAAGAATTGAAAGCAGCGAAGAAACCTTAGAATTGCGCCGATTTAGTTTTGAAAAGCCGGGGGGCGAGGGAAATATTTTGTTCCGTCCAGTCGGTCAAATTGCCTTAGCTAATGCTTTGGGAATTCTAGCATTTAGAAAGAAAATTTCGCTGAAATCTATTTTCGACAAACTCCGCAGATTCGATGTGGATGAAGGATTTAGCCACATGGACAATCCTGAATCTGCGTGGTATGGAATTTTGTACGATCCGAATAAAAAGCGAGTGTTAGTTTCTGGAAGGGATTTAGCGGCGAAATTAATTGTATATTTGGTGGCGGGAATTGACGACGATATGGATCGGGCTCATTTGCGGCAAGCTGTGGCTCAAGCGAGGACTTTTGAGGATAAAGCTGTTAGTTTTAATGGCAGGTTTGTGAATCCGAAAGAGGTAGGATTACCGCCGGTGCTGAGTTAAGTTTCTATTGGGCAAAGTCCACAGCGACTAACACTGAGCAGGAAGCAAATTAGTTTTCTATAATTGAATCTGCACCTTACCTATAACCAGATTATGACCATCGCTGAACAGATTTATGCGATCGCCAAAACCCTTCCCAAAGACCAAGCTAGCGAAATTCTCACTTTCGCTGAATTCGTCTGTGCTAAGCATTTGAGCGCGAACCAGCAAACAGACACTGTAGACTCTCCGATTCCTTGGGCTGAACTTGTTTTTTCCCTTGCTGGAACTTGGGTAAAAGATTTTCCATCTCTAGAAGATATTCGTGCTGAATCTGGACAAGATGTTTTGCGGGAGAGTCTATAAATGTACGTTTTGGATACAAACACCTCGATCTACTATTTCAAAGGTCAAGGACAAGTTGCTCAAAACATTGCTAATGTTTTACCCCAGGAAATAGTCGTTTCTGCGATCGTTATTTTTGAGTTGCAAGTCGGCATTGCTAAATCCAATTCGCCGGCCAAACGCACTCAACAACTTCAGCAACTTTTGAGCCGAGTTAACGTTATTGCTTTCGATCGCGATGCTGCTGTTGCGGCTGCTACAATTCGCGCACAGTTGGAGCAACAAGGTACTCCCATCGGCCCGATCGATGTTTTGATTGCAGGGACAGCCGTAGCTCTCCAAGCGACTCTCGTTACCCACAATGTCAAGGAATTTTCTAGAGTTTCGGAACTCGCGATCGCAGACTGGTATTGACTACCTTCCCAACTAAAATGTTGTTAAATTCGTACTTTTAAGAGTATATCGTAATCCCCCAATTCATCCGCAAACAGAATCTGGATGCTAGGTGGTTCAGACATCAATACTATCCCAAAGTTCTGCGATCGGATGAACTTTGCCGTCTTCTACTTCCCGAAGCGCAATCAGGAGACTGTTAAGAATATCTTCTTTAGATGGATCGTTTTTGTCTTCTTCAAACAGTTGACCTAGGGATTGCAAAATCAGGGTTTCGATCGGCAAGTTGAGTTTGCTAGCTTTCTCAAGAAGTTGCTGTTCTAAATATTCAGGAATGGTGAGGGTAATTTGCATGGGGTGTATCTCTTCTTATCACAAAGTTTCAATCGCCGACTGTATTTAACTTGTTAGATGGTTAACTACTGCTATTTCTTGCGGCTTCTAACTTTTGCTGAATTGCGGCTTGAACTTTCTCATCAAAATCAGGATCGCCGGGAGTTGCAATAATCCTCAGCGGATGCTGATTGATTCTGTCTAAGTACGCCTGAAAAGCGGCTCTATCTCCTCGATGTCTGAGAAAATACTTTTTCAATTCAGCATTCGACATTTCGTTATAGTTAACTTGGCTCATCAGCAAACTCCCCATTGGGTAAAATTTGGAACTCAAGCTCTTCATCATACCCAGCCAATATGTATACGTTACGAGTTCTCTCGTCAACACAAACAAGATGTATGGGCTGAAGCATTGTGTAAGTTAGTTGATAAGAGATGCGATATAAACTCTCAAGCTGGGCAGCAGTAGGCATTAGACTTAATCACTCCACCTAAAAGTTATTTTAACATATAACTCCCGGAAATAATTGACTAAAACATTAAATTTAACTTAACTATTTTGTGGTTTCAACAAAACCAATTCCGCCCCCACGGGTAAATGATCGGACTCGGTAGCCTCCAAAGACGAACTCGATTTTGCACCCCAATGCTGGGAATACCAAATATAATCAATCCGACAAACGGGATAGTTTAATTTCCAATTCGAGCGTTTTACCAAAAACTTAAGTTCCCAACCGTGAGGCCAGGTAAAACCAAACCCAAATCCTGATTTTCGGAAAGAATCTTGCAGGACTTTCTGCAGGTTATAGTAGTCTTGAGTTTCGTCTGTCATATTAAAATCGCCGGCGACAATTACGGGCAGAGTTTCTTGCTGGACTCGCTCAACTAAATCTATAATTTCAGGCGATCTTTGGTCATATTTGTAAACTGGAATTTTGATGAAACGTAAAATTTTATATTTCTTAAACCAAGGCCCGGTAGCTTGCATATTATAAACGACTATTTCTCGATCTTTAAATTTAATAACGGCCCGCTGCTGCGTTTCTGCACGATCGGCCAAGTGCAGTATTTCGCTGGATACAATGGGATATTTACTGAGAATTCCTACCGGGGGAATGCCAATTTGATAGGGGTAGTCTGCTTTTAGCCAAGTGAATGCTCTTTCGGTATGTTTATGAACGATTTCTTGTAAAAAGATAATATCGGGTTTTTCCCGTTCAATTAGTTTAACTAAAGTTGGTGACTGTGTTGTATACCATCCGACGTTATGGGATAAAATTTTGATACTCGGTTGCGAGTTTGTGCTGTCAATTGGTGCGGGAGAAAAGTATTTTATCTGCAGCCAACTTATTAGCACAATGCAGCCGATCGCCGAAATAATCGAAAACCATCTTTTTTTGATAATTGATAATCCGATGAGGGGAAGCAGGAAAGTTGGGAAGAAGATTAACGGGATAAAAGTGCTAACCAAGGCTATAATCCACAGGCTATCCCAAAAAATTAGTTTGAGAATCAAATAGCAAATAATTAATGCTGAGTAGCTGTAAGCGAAAAATTTTAAAGATTGCTTTAAAATTCTCTTGATTGTGTCTGTTGGTTTGTGCTTCATTGAGAGTTAAAATAAGAACTTGCTTAAATCGAATTCTTCATTTGAGCGATGTTGATTGTCTCTTTGGGAGATTAAAAACAACAAAAGGCGATCGGTATAATCCGCCGCACCCCGAAATTCTTCTCGCAATATTTCCAGTCCGCCATTAGCATATTCTTCAAAAATTTGCAAGCGTTCTGCTTCCAATTGTTCGTCGAGATGGGAGAGGATTTGAGGATTTTTAGTTTCGGCGATCGCAATTAGCTTGATCGCCATATCGTAACCCCTCGATACAAAAACATCAAGGTCGATCGAACCGGGTTCTCGTTTAGAAATTTCCCCCAAGGGCGATCGTTTTTTCCGCTGATTTCCCAAGGATGCGGCAAAGACGATGACATCGGCGTAAGTCTGAAAAGGCCCGGAGTTGTTATCCAATACAGTTAAGGATTTAACTAAATCGGCTTTGTCTTTAGCAATTCTAATTCTGTTAGCAGCCATTGGAATTAATATTTATTTTTTTAACAGGAGAAAGTAACCGCAGATGTTAGGGAGATAAACACAGATTAACGCAGATAATGTTCATAATGTCCGCAACAGCATAATTTTTTGTGCAAAACCTCCTCTGGCTTCCCGGCGCTTGATTTTTTCGGCTAAAAGTCGATCGCCCGAAATGCCAAAACTGATCATCACCGCATCCATCACCTCAGACAAATCAGCCAATTCCGCCACCAAATCATCCTCATCAGCCACCGCTGCTTCCCCCGCTTCCTCAATCAATTTCTGGCGCAAAGCTTGACGGTATTCGCGATCGGACAAAATGACAAACTCGCATTCACTCCCGCTTTGGCGAATAATTTCAGGAATGCGATCGCGCACCAACTTATGATACTCTTTTTTCACCTCAAACTCCATTCAACCTTGACTAAAAGTTTGAATCAACCAGCGATTAATTTCCCCATCATCTTGAGTTTGACTTCGGTTCAAAGCTTCCTCAACTAATCCTATTTGCAGCCCCGGCAAAACCCGCGACTCTTGAATTCTACCGCTACCTCCGTTATTAATCGCAAATGCAAAAACCTCCCGCGTGTTCGCACGATCCACCCAATATTCAGCTATTCCTGCGCTTTCATACAACAAGCGCTTGCTGCCCAAATCATCGTTAAAAGAAG
>NZ_JBARVX010000179.1:0-4837 GCF_049646505.1 Microcoleus sp. | reverse complement strand
CGGTTTCTGGGCCTCATGCGTAAGTTTTTACAATTAAATTTCCCATTTATCCCAATATTAGGTAAAATTATTTGGGTGTCTGAGGATAAACTATATGCGCTTAGTTAAATATATTACGATCGCCATTATCAATGGTTTCGGTGTCGTCATCGGTATTATTTGGATTGCTGTGCCCGCAACAGTGGCTCAACCTTCCCTAAACTACCAACTCGCACTCTCAGGGCGACAGCCAGACGGCGACACTCCGCAATCGCTCCCGGAACTATACAAATTGCGCGATCGCCTCAAAGTACAATTAGATAACGTCGCGAAAAATCCCGACAGCAGCCTGTTTTCCTCACAGTATTGGAACCGCCAGCAATCCGAAAATCTGGCCGAGCAACTCCAAAACGCTCAAAGTCAGATTCAAACCGAAGAAAGAGCTAAAAATAATTGGGATGATGCTGCTAAAATAGCCGCCCGAGCTGTCGCAGTTGGACGCACTTCTCAAGCTTCTCCTGCTACTTGGGAAGAGTCGCAACGCCTGTGGCAAATGGCGCTCAACCACCTGCGACTCATCCCTCACGGTTCTTTTTTGACTGAGGCTGCGATCGACAAAACCATCGAATATCAAGGAAACCTCACTGTCGCTACCTACGAATGGCAAGTAGCACGTTCTCAAGAGAAAATTAGAGCCGAGGAAGAACGGGTAAGAGAGCTAGCCAGAAAAGAGCAAGAGAAAAAAGAACTCGCCCGCCGAGAAATAGAGAGAAAAGAACAAGAGAAAAAAGAACTCGCCCGCCAAGAAATAGAAAGACAAGAATTTGCCCGACAAGAATTAATCCGTCAAGAACGAGAAAAACAAGAACTCGCCCGCCAAGAATTAATCCGCCAAGAACGAGAAAAACAAGAACTAATCCGCCAAGAATTAGAAAAGCAAGAATTAGCCCGCCAAGAATTAGCCCGCCAAGAATTAGAAAAGCAGGAACTAGCCCGCCAAGAATTAGAAAAGCAGGAATTAGCCCGCCAAGAACTCGCCCGCCAAGAATTAGAAAGAAATCAGCAAGCAACTCCTCAACCAACTCCTGAATCAACCGCAACAGCAACTCCCGCCCCTGTAGACCTCGCAGCCTCGCCGAGCAACTTCTTCTTTGCGGGAGATACTAACAGAGACGGCGAAATCAATCAACTAGACGAAGCCGGAAAAGAACAGTGGTCATTGTCTAGCGGCGCGCTAATCGTGTTTAACGATCCCAAGAACGATCGCACAAAAATAGCCCCTTGGAAACAAACCAAAGTTAGCGTCCCCCGCCGCGCAGCCATGCTTTCTCAAGTTAACTTAACTTTGTCTGAAAACTTCAAAACCTCTCAATTATTTATCACTGCTGATAGCATCGCCAACCCTCATATCAACGTTTTTCAGAAAATAGGCGATGGATGGCAAGCTGTAGATATATCCGGTACAAAACCCCTAGTTTTTAGCACGAATATTGTTTTAGGTGTCGAAGCAAAACAATTTGCCGATCGCAATTGGAGCGGCAAAGTCAATCTCAAAGCAACTGCCGAAAACAACGGTCAACAAATCGCCGCCACCACAATCCAAATGGGTGTCAGTCCTTGGATAATACCAGCCAATACCGCACCAGTAACAGAAGTTCAAGTCAGCGACAGAGGGGCCGCCAACAGTGAATTTATCTCGCAACTAAAACAAGCAGTAGAACCCACTGGCGCTCAATTAAAAATTATCCAAGGCGATAATGCTTGGATGCAAGACATTCAGAAAAACGGCTACATTCAACTTCCCGAAAAATCTGATATACGCCAATTGAATGTGGCTCTCAAAAGCACTGACGAACCCGACCAAAACCCGCCGGATAAATCAACTCAAGAGCGTAACTTGAGAGTGATTAAAATTGGTAATTCTCGCGCTGAAAATCCTGTAAATCAGTGGTCAAATGGCTACGGAAATTTGCAGGTGACACCGCCGATTCCCGGATACCCAATGGGTCGAGCTTATTACGGAAATTCGGGGAATGCTAGTTTTAATCCAGAGGTACTTGATTTTATTCAAGCTCAAAGAATTCAAGGCCCTGCGGTGGATATTGATACTTCTTGGCTTTTGACTCGTCAAGTCGATGAAATTATCAATTTTCTTCCCAGTCAAACTCCCGGAAAATATGTAATGGCGATCGTCAGTCCAGAAGCCGGAGTTAGACTGTTAGAAGAATTGTCAAAAACAGGTTACGGCGATGTTACGATCAATCGCGGTTTGAGCAATGAAACTACAGTCAGCGCCGCCTTGAACAATCAAGCTTTAATGCAACACAATCTCAATTTGCAAAAGCAGAAAATTAACCCGATATTAGACAAGTTGAAAAGAGAGTTTTCACTGACAGACGACCAAATCGTTCAAGTTCCAGCGATGTTTGGCTACAGCGGTTATGCTTGGTGGCCGAATATGGTCAATTCGGTACCAGTCAACGGCAATTTGTTAGTTTCTAATCCGCGCGGCCCGATGATTGACGGCAAAGATTACACTCAAGAAAGATTGCGCCAACTGCTGCTTCCTGCTGGTGTTAGTGTGAGTTTTCTAAACGATCGCTATTATCAAGAATTGAAAGGAAACCTGCAGTCGGCGACGAATACTGTGAGGAAGCCCGAACTGCAGCCTTTTTGGCTGACTTTACCTAATAATTAGTAATCGGGAATTGGGAGTCGGAAATTGGTAATTGGTAGGGGCGGGTTTCACCAACAATACTCGCCTGTAACGAACAATCTCATAAACCCGCCCCCACCCCACCGCAAATCCCAACATACCTCCAAAACTTGCATTCCTCTGCTAATATTTAGCAAAACTGTGCTAGGAGTTTAAGAGATGGCTACCCTGCAAAAAGCTCGATCGCTATAATATAGATACGACATTCCCAGCAGCCAAACCCGCGATAGACTATGACACTAAAAGAATTAGAACCGCAACTGCTTTCCCTGACTCCGCCTGAGAAAGCTCTAGCAATACAGATATTAGCTCAAAGTTTAGCCAACACCTGGCAGGGAATTGAAAAAACTCCCGGTACTGTCGGCGGTAATGCGAGGATTGCAGGCACTAGAATTTCTGTTTGGGGACTGGTAGAGTCTCGCCGATTAGGTGCAACTGATGCTCAACTTTTAGAAGATTATCCGCATCTTAGCGCTAGCGACTTGAAAAATGCCTGGGCTTATGCTGAAGCATTTCCTGACGAGATTGAAGCAGCAATTAATTTGAACGATATAGATTAACATAATGGCACCATTGTCTGTAAAGACGACCAACAAGACAGACAAAGGATGGCTGCACGAATTTCGGAGGCTATTGCTAGTGTGGAAACACAAGCGAGGAATGCTGGTTCGAGTCAATCGTCCATCTCGATAAATATCAGATGTTTTAAAAGTTCGTAAATTTACGATCGCCCCAGCCGACAGATTCCTCGATCGCGTTTTCGGGCAGTTTGTCAAGAACCTTGCGGTATTATTTCACTGCAGCCGATCGCACAGATCGCGTAAAATGCTAAAAAGCAATCTTTATACGAGAATTTTATCCCATGAGTGACGAACCTAAAAAAAATCAAATATTGACTCAGCAACCAGAAACAATTGGCAGTTTCGATGCTGATTCCGCACCAGCAGAAACTCCAATGAAAAATGCCGCTATCGAAGATGATTTAACTGTAACTTCTGAAGCAGCAGAAACTTCCATTGAAACACCCCAAACCGAAAATAGTTTAACTGCCAATACCGCCACAAAAAGTCCGAATAAAACTGCATTCAAACAAGATATTTTCATTGCCAATCTTGAAACAGAAACAGAAACAATTCCATTTGCCGCCGATATCGCTGCGGAAACAACTCAACCTGCAACTTATCCGCCTCCAATAATTCACACAGCAAATCCCGATCCAAAACCAGCTCAAAAATGGCAAGTTTTGGCAGTTTTTCTGAGCGGAATGTTAGTCGGTTCCGTGCTCAGTCTCGGCAGTTTACTGGCGTGGAGAATGTATCAAGAAAGAGCGAACATTCAAATCAGACTGCCCGCTGACGTACCCCTCCCCCAAAGCCCAGCACCAGGCCCGCCCGCGCCCGCCAACCGCCTGCCGGGACTTCCCCCAGCACCGGGTACGGCACGGCCACCAGCAACCGCCCCGTCGCCCAATCCCACTCAAATGCCCGCACTCTCAGGTGTTCCGCAACTTGCTTCGCCGTCGCCTTCTCCTTCTCCTTCTCCCGCTGCGGTGGAAACCCCTGTAACTGAGCGAGTTAACTTTCAAGCCGGCGCTACCGGAGTTACTCTGAGAAATAGTTTGCGGGCGAACATATCCAAGCGCTACTTGCTCGACTGCAATAGCGGCCAAACCATGACAGTAAAAATTCAAGAAGGTGATTTTAGCGCAGCAATTATTGCTCCTAACGGTGAAAAATTAGGGACTGCTGATAGCACAGGTGAGTGGCAAGGTCAATTAGCCACCAGCGGCGATTATACTATTGAAATTTCGGGCGATCGCCAAGCAAACTACGGAGTCAAAATAGAAGTCAATTAGTAAGTATAATCGTATCGGGCGGTAGTTGCAAAATCAATCAACCCGCCGCGCCAATTACCAATTACTAATTACTAATTACTAATTACCAATGGTTGCACAAGTATCTCAAAGCACCTACGAAGCAAAAACTCAGGAAATAGCTCGAGAAATCCTGAAGGCAACTCAAGACAAAAAGCGATCGTTTTTTGGCCAACTGCAAGACCAAATGCGCTGGGACGACAAACTGATGGATTGGGCAATGGCAAGCCCCGGACTGCGGGTGCAATTGTTTAGATTTATTGACTGTT
>NZ_JBARVX010000178.1:0-18640 GCF_049646505.1 Microcoleus sp. | reverse complement strand
CTCGACGCAAAAAGTCTTCAAGATTAGCTATTTAATCTTCTACTTTTTGAGTTTTTGAGCAACAGCTTGCCTGAGATTCAAAGGTGGCTACTTTTAGCTGCGCTCATTTTTTAGTCTAAACTACAGTGTTTGTCGATCGATATGTCGCGACAGCATCAAACTCTGCTTAATTCTACCAATAATTAGCTCAAACATTTTTTTGCGGGACGGATTCTTGCTACTCGGTGGCATCCCCAACTCGCAACACATCAAATTCAAGTCAGTTGCACTCATCGCCGACAATTTTTGCCTTACCTCTAGTTCGCGACCGTTCTTAGCTTGCAAGCGCAGTTCTTCATAAACTTCGAGAACATTTCCCGCTGATAAACTAGCAGGTTTATTGACATCAGCAACAGTAGATAACTGCGAATGTTTAGACGCAGCAGAAAGCACTCCCCGCTTAACTTGAGCCTCAATCCTGGTTAATTTTTTGGAAACCTCCCGCAAGATTTCCTTAAGTTCGCCAATCTCATCAACTAACCCCCTGGTTTCTTCATCAGCAGCAGCCAAAATATCTTTTTTAATCATTTCAGATACTCCTCACACTCGCGCCACAACTGTTCAAACTCTCTCACTAATTCTCGCGGCAGTTCTCCCTCATTAATCGCCCGTTTTAAGCCGACGCTTTCCCGAATCGTCGATTCCAAAAATCTCACTTCTATGTTATTGTCTTTTGAGATTTCAGCGCAAAGTCTCTTGACTTCTCTCATGTAAAACTGAACTTCATTTGTCAGCAATCCTCCATAGGTTTTAGCTTTATTCATAAACACTGCTATCTTGGGAAACGGATAAGGCTCAATCCGTTTCTGGAGAGAGTTTAAAACTAAACTCAAGCCCCTAGAACCAAAATAATCGGGATTGACGGGAATCAATATTAAGTCGCAGCAAGAGAGCACGCTGTAGGTGAGGAGACTGAAGGAAGGCGAACAGTCAAAAAGCATCAAGTCGTATTTGGGGAGATTGGCAGAGTTGGCGATTTTGCCGATGAATTGGCGGATAAAGTCTTTAACATTTTTCCCCTCAAATCCATCTAAGTCTAACCAATACAGTTCTTCAACTGAAGGGACAAAATGCAACTGTTCGTCAATCTGATAAATGGTGTCGAAACCAACTGGAAATTTAAAGTTATGTCCGGCTTTTTTAAAGACTTCTAGAGCGTCGTAAATTGTGAGTCTGTGCTTGAGAGATTTTTCGTACCACTTACCAAACTTATCATCTAAATGACCTGTATTTTCGTTAAGCCCGATCGCCTCTGTGAGCGACATTTGCGGATCTAAGTCTAACATCAAGACTTCTAAGTCGGTTCCTTGGGATATAATATTTCCCAGACTCCAAGTGACGGTAGTCTTCCCGACACCGCCTTTGAAGTTGATTACGGCTATTGATTTTGGACTCATGGCTGGCTTTGTTTGGATTTTGCTCAAATTTTTATTAAAACATAACGATCGCCCAATTAGCGTTTGCTAAGTATTATTACTCGAATAATGGCGATCGCCTTGAGTAGGCGATCGCCAGATTAACAGCGAGTCTCTTTTTACAAAAGAACGTCAGGAAACTTGAAAACGTGACTAGCAATATTCCGCACCTTTGCTAATGGAACAGGTAATCCAGTTACACTGTAGCCTCGATTTGGTACTACTTTCGGCGGGAGTTCTGGCTGTTGCTGCGAAACTAACAACCTGAATTTACCCGGTTCGACGACCAATATCTCCTGTTGAGGAATGAAAAATATCCACAGATCGGCTTGCGAAGTCCATCCCCAACAGGGACGGTTGCGATCGTCAGAAGCTTCAAAAAACAAGTTTCCAGTTTGCTTGGCTTTTAAATCAGTCTTGTACTCAGCAGTTGCAGTTGAACCGTTTGGGCGAATTAGTCGGCGGTCAATACCTGCTTTCTGATACTGTGGCAAATCAGAGACATCCTCAATACGATAGCCATGAATCTGTAACCACTTGTCTACGATCGCCTCTCCTGTCTTTCCTACTTTCTTTTGAGTTTGGAAGTCGTATTCCTGTTTTTGGGAAAGCGGGGGTAGTGGCTGGGAGAATTCGGCTTCGTTGTGCTGATTGTTGTTGTACATGATTAATTCCGTCAGCTAAGTTTTCAGTAGTGAATCACTACATCCTTAGCTTCGCAGTCACACTTTTAAAGTTCAGCCTAAGTAAAGGATGACTTTGGTATGAGTTGGGTATGATTTATAATAGGAGCAGCTAAAATGGTCATCAATAGGGTAGTGAGGCTATGGTAAAGAGACAGCGGGCAAAGACATCGCTTACAGCATCTGAAGCAGGCATCGAACAAGCCAGAATAGCTTTGACGTACAAGAATTTGACTTATCGTGATTTGGAAAATGAACTAAGCATAAGTTATCAGCCTGTTGTAAATTTTTTCAATGGTAGGGCTGTTAAGCGCACAATTTTTGTTAATATTTGCCAAAAGCTAGAGTTAGACTGGCAAAAAATAGTTGGTTCTCCTATCAGTCAACCTGAATCGAAGCGAGAACAGAAAGAACCAAGCAACACGCAACTTGTCAATACTGAACCTGAGCAACTTGACGAAGTGCTGGACAACTTTTATGACGAGGTTATAGTTGAGAGGGTGCGATCGCACTCTCCGATCTATGCTGCGGATTTCGATGAACTGGGAAGAAACAAGGCTAAGGAAAGAGATTTTGAAGGAGCAATTAAAAATTTCGATCGAGCAATTAAGATCAATCCTGATTATGCAGATGCCTACAATAACCGGGCTACTGTTCGCCATGAACTAGGAGACGATGCCGGAGCATTTGAGGATTGCACAAATGCGATATTGCTCAAGCCTAATTGTCCATATGTTCACAACAACCGGGGTATTATTTATTGTAAATTAGGTGATTACCGAGGAGCGCAGGCAGATCACACCCGAGCAATTCAACTAAATCCTCGCTATGCTCAAGCCTACAATGGCCGAGGTTTGGCTCGTTTACGCCTGGGCGATCTGCAAGGGGCACTGAAAGATTTTACCCAAGCAATTGAACTAAATCCTAATGATGCCCTTGCTTGGAATAATCGAGGTGATGTCTACTTCTGGGAATTAGACGATTTGCAAAGAGCGCTTGAAGATTACATCAAGGCAGCTCGGCTGAATCCTAATAATGCTACAACATTCTACAACCTGGGAGTTATTCACTCTCGTTTGGGGAACAAAGAGAAAGCGCTTGAGGATTTTACCAAGGCAATTCAGCTTGAACGAGACTTTGCCCAAGCTTATCTAAACCGAGGCATTGTCCACTATGAATTGGGCTATTCCCAAAAAGCAAACGTCGATTTTCACAATGCTAAAAATTTATATCGTGTCCAGGGAAAAGAAGAAAATTACCAAAAGGTACTTAATCTAATAGAAGAACTTCAGCAAGAAGATTGAGAGCGATCGCATTTAGTAAAGGGATAAAAAGAGCGATAGCTACATTGCTTAAAGCTTCAAATATACTATTCACTGTAATGATTCTTACAAGCTGCGATCGCAATTTCTTCATCTGTAACTTGGTAAACCAAACGATGTTCGTTATCAATGCGCCTCGACCAAAAACCACTTAACTCGTATTTCAGAGGTTCAGGTTTGCCCAATCCTTCAAAAGGCGATCGATCTATATCTTTAATCAATTCTACAATTTTGCGATAAATCTTTTTGTCTAATTTTGCCCATTCATTAAAATCTGCAAAAGCAGAAGATTCAAAAATAATTCTTCTACTCATTACAAATCCTGTAAATCGACTTCAACTAAATTTTGTCTGTCTTTAACATTTTCAATAGCTTTCAACAGTTTGTTTTTATTGATTTCCGATTTCAAAAGATATGCGGTTTCATCGCATTCTGAGACAATTATTTCAATCTCTTTATCTCCAAAAATCGCTTTGATTTGTTCTAAAAATTTACGATCTAGTTCGCTGGCTTTTAAACGATAAACTGTTGACATCGTTTTTACCTATTTTTGATTGCGTTAAAATGATTAATATTGTCTTTAAATACAGTAGTTTGAAGTTGACACTAAGGGCTGGCAAAATTGCCGGCCCTCAAATTGTTTTAGCGTTTGACCAACTTCTTGGACAGCTTCCGTAAGCGAATTGATTTCGGTGTTACTTCCACCAATTCATCCTGACCGATGTATTCCAAAGCGCGCTCCAAACTCATATCGACTGGTGCTTGCAATTGCGCCAATTCTTCACCGCCAGATGCGCGGTGGTTTGTCAACTGCTTCGACTTGCAAATATTCAGCTCCATGTCGTCATCTCGGTTGTTTTCTCCGATAATCATCCCTCTGTAAACCTTGGTTCCAGGGGTAATGAAAAATACGCCGCGGTCTTCAGCATTTTTCAGTGAATAAGTAGTTGCAGTTCCTTCTTCAAAGGAAATTAATACTCCGTTGCGACGGGCGATAATTTCTCCACCGAGGGGGCGATAGTCGAGGAAGCTGTGGTTCATAATTCCAGCGCCGCGAGTTAAGCGCATGAACTCGCCTCGGAATCCAATCAAACCGCGAGCGGGGACTGAAAATTCGATTTGGGTGCGACCGGTGCTGCTGACGTGCATATCTTGCATTTCTGCTTTCCGCTGACCGAGGCGTTCGATGCAGCCGCCGACTGCTTCTTCGGGTACGTCTAACACCAAACATTCAAAGGGTTCGCAGGGACGACCGCCGACTTCGCGGAAGATTACTTGCGGCTGGGATACTTGGAATTCGTATCCTTCGCGGCGCATATTTTCGATTAGGATTCCGAGGTGAAGTTCGCCGCGTCCTGATACGAGGAATTTGTCGGGAGAGTCGGTTTCTTCGACGCGCAGGGCGACGTTGGTTTCGAGTTCTCGCATTAGCCGATCGCGAATTTGGCGAGATGTGACCAAACTACCTTCTTGACCGCAGAACGGCGAATCGTTCACCGAGAAAGTCATCTGCAAAGTTGGTTCGTCTACTTTGATCAAAGGCAGCGCTTGTGGGTCGTTGGGACAGGTAATTGTCTCGCCAATATACGCATCAGAAAAACCGGCAACGGCGACAATATTGCCAGCGGAAGATTCTGGGATGTCAATGCGTTTGAGGCCTTCAAAGCCCATCAATTTGCTAATTTTTGATTTGACAATCGCGCCGCTTTCTGTGATTAAAACTGCTTGTTGACCGATTTTAATCGTGCCGTTGTGGATGCGGCCGATGACGATGCGGCCGACGTATTCTGAGTAATCTAAGGTGGTTACTTGCAGTTGCAGCGGCTTGTTGGGGTCGCCGACTGGGGGTGGTACGTGGTCGAGGATTTCTTCAAAGAGGGGCTTCATATCTAGCCCTTCGTCTTCGAGGTGTTTTTTGGCGTAACCGCTTAAGCCGGAACCGAAGAGGTAGGGAAATTCGCACTGATCGTCGTCAGCACCTAGTTCGAGGAACAGATCCAATACTTTATCGACGGCTTTGTGGGGGTCTGCCCGATCGCGATCGATTTTATTCACAAATACGATCGGGCGCAGTCCTTTTTCTAGGGCTTTTTTGAGCACGAAGCGGGTTTGCGGCATCGGGCCTTCGTTGGCGTCTACGATCAGCAAACAACCGTCTACCATGCCGAGAACTCGTTCGACTTCACCGCCGAAGTCCGCGTGTCCGGGGGTATCGACGATGTTGATCAGGGTTTCTCCGTACCTGACAGCGGTATTTTTGGAAAGAATTGTGATGCCACGCTCGCGCTCGATATCATTGGAGTCCATGACGCAATCTGGGATTTCTTCCCCTTCGCGGAAGATTCCGGACTGTCTGAGAAGAGCGTCCACAAGGGTGGTTTTGCCGTGATCGACGTGAGCAATGATAGCGACGTTGCGAATGGGAAGACTCATAATGCGTCTGGGACGTTAAACGAATTTAACTAAAGATTTCTTAATAATTGTAGCGCATTAAGTCAAGGGGCGATCGGGCGCGACTTTATAATCAAAGCGCTGACCCGCTAAAATTGAAACTATGGAAGCGCAACCCAGAGAGATTAAGCGTTATATCAAACAAAATGGCACAGTTCCATTTGCCGAATGGTTTGGCTCTCTGCGAGATGTTAACGCTAAAATCAGGATTGATAAGAGGCTTGAGCGGGTTAACAGTGGCAATTTGGGAGACTGTCGCTCAGTTGGCGAAGGAGTTTGCGAACTTAAAATCGACTATGGCCCGGGCTACCGAGTCTACTTTGGACAAGTGGGATCTGCGATCGTGCTTCTGCTGTGCGGTGGGGATAAAAGCACTCAAGACGAAGACATTAGCAAAGCTCAAAAATATTGGAGAGATTATGAAAGACGCCAAAATGCCGGCTAGTGATAGCTATCATCCCTTTAAAATTTCCAATCTCAAAGATCCCAATTATTCTGCTGCTTACCTTTCTCTGATCTTTGGAGAAGAGGAAGAGGGAGATTTGGAATTAAAAGTTATGCTCTCAGCTATGAGAGATATATTTGAGGCTCTTGGCGAACCAAATATGTCGGCTGATGATGCTAAGTTGCATTTGGAAAAGTTAGATACTTTGTTGTCGGGAGACGGAATTGCGACAATTTATGGTTTGGCCCATTGGCTGAAGGCTTTGGGATTGAAGTTAACTGTTGCGGTTGATGCAGGGGATGAGGAAATTTCCGCTAATGTTGCTGAGTTGGCAGAAGTTGGTAAGGTTTGATTTTGTAATTTGAGTGGGAGCGATCGGCTAAAATCAATATCATGGAAGTGCAACCCAAGGAAATTCAGAGTTATAGCCAGCCTGACGGCAGAGTTCCTTTTGATGAGTGGTTGGAATCTCTCCGCGATTTTAACGGTAAAGCCAAGATTGTGAAAAAGCTGGAGCGTGTTAGCAATGGAAATTTGGGAGATTGTCGATCGGTTGGCGAAGGTGTCTCGGAATTGAAAATTGACTTTGGCCCGGGCTACCGAGTTTATTTTGGACAAGTTGCAGCAATAATTGTGCTTTTGCTGTGCGGTGGAGATAAAAGCACTCAAGATCGAGATATTCGCACTGCTAAAAAATATTGGGAAGAATACAGGAGCCAAGAAAATGCCTAAAAGTGTCCCTTACCATCCGTTTAAAATCAAATCTCTCAAAGATCCGAATTTTTCTGCTGCTTACATCACAGAGATTTTTGAGGAAGAAGAGGGAGATTTGGAATTAAAAATTATGCGAAAAGCGCTGAGAGATGTATTTGAGGCTCTGGGCGAACCAAATATGTCGGCTGATGATGCTAAATTGCATATGGAAAAATTAGATGTTTTGTTGTCGCAGAATGGAAGCGCGACAATTTATGCTTTAGCCCATTGGCTGAAGGTTTTGGGATTGAAGTTAACGGTTGCGGTTGATGCAGGGGATGAGGAAATTTCTGCGAATATTGCTGAGTTGGCAGAAGTTGGTAATGTTTGAACTGGCCCTAAATTCCCAAACGTGGTTTTTGAAGTTTTTTTTGATTTCAGGGGAACACTATGTCAGAAACCCAACTAGATTTAGGATCTATAGCCGCGAGAGTATTGCAGCTTGAAGAAGAGCAAGTTATTCTGAAAAAATATCTAGCCAAACTTAAGAGGCAGTTAGAGGCACAGGAACAGCGATTTAACGATCGCCCCGAACCGCAAATGCTAGAAAGTTTGACTGCTGAAATTGCCTCCCTGCAACAGCCGTGTGGTTTGGGAAATAGCGATATGTCTGTCATTTTAGAGCAGCCGATCGAACTTGACACCGACACAGAAAAGCCAAAGTCAGACTTTCAGTATCAGTTAGTATGCGATCGTCCCAACAGTCGCGCTGTGTTGGTGGAGGCTCTATCAGTAGCACAAGAGCGGCTGATTATTGTTTGCCCTTGGCTTAATTGTAACAGCATTAATGATGAATTGCTGCAAAAAATTAGAGAGTTTTTGAACCGAGGATGTTTGATAGATATTGGCTGGGGTTATCTGGGAGACAGGCAAAAAATCGGCAACGGATGGCGCTACAATGCTTTACCAGATTTGCAAGAATTAGAAAGCGAATTTCCCGATCTATTTTGTCTTTATTTATTTGGTACTCACGAAAATTTTTTAGTTTGTGATTCGAGTTTTGCCATGTTGGGGAGCCATAACTTTCTGACTAACAGCGACGAAAGTGCAGAAAAAGAAGTGGGAATTCGCACTAATGATTTCCAAATTGTCAAGCAATTAATTGAGCGATTTGACAGCAGCCAAGTATTAAACGAAGAGGAAATTGAGAGGCGGTTTGCAGCGAGTTCGGAGGACATCGATCGAGCTGATTATTTGGAAGGATTGGCGGCGGATGCTGAAAATATTGCTTTAGACGATACCTGGGAGGATGTGGAGGATGAGTCTGAGGAATGTTTGGAACCTGTTGTTAGTGTTGAGGAGTTTTGGGAGCGTTACACTCAGGGAGAAAGAGATTTTACGGGGATTAATTTAGCTGGTACTAATCTAACTGATAAAAACATAGCTCCTGATATAAACCCGAGCAAAGCTAATTTTAAAAAAGCTAATTTAAGAGGTGTTAATTGGCAGAGGCTCAACCTCAGCGGGGCAATTTTAAACGGAGCAGATATGAGAAATGGACTTTTCTGTAGCACAAATTTTAGCGAATCTAAATTATGCGGTGTCAACCTTTCTAAGGCAAATTTATCCAGTGCCAATCTGGAGCGGGCCAACTTAGTTGATGCCAACATTGAACAGGCGAATTTATCCAGTGCCAACCTCGATCGGGCCAATTTAATCAATGCCAATCTTTCTCAGGCTAATTTATCTTCAGCCAATCTTTCTCAGGCTAATTTATCAAGAGCTAACCTTGCTCAGGCTAATTTACAATCGGCTAAACTAGAAAAAACCAAATTGAGTAAGGCGAGTTTAAGAGGAGCAAAACTAGAAAATGCAAATTTTAGTGAAGCCGATTTGAACGGTGCAAACCTCAGCGGTGCTAAACTCAGTCAACAAACAAAATTCACAACTGCAAACCTCAGTCAAGCTAACTTAAGCGGGCTATACTTAAGAAAAGCAGACTTAAACAATGCTGATTTGACAAATGCAAATCTGAGTAATTCTAACCTTTTACAAGCCAACCTCGATCGAGCAAATCTCAAGGGTATTCAGCTTGAAGGAGCGATTTATAATGAAGCAACTTTATTTCCTACTGATTTCGATCCTGTGAAAGCGGGCGCTTACTCAATTGCTCCTTATGTATCGCTGCCAAATGTCGATCTAACTGGTAAGGATTTGAGCGGTGTTAACTTAAAAGGAGCAGATTTACAAGGCGCTAATTTGAGTTCAGCGCAATTGAATAGTTCCGATTTTAGAGATGCGAATTTGAGTGGGGCAAAACTTCAGGGAGCAAGGCTAGACGGCTGTAATTTTAGTCGAGCTAATTTGAAGCAGGTAAACTTGAATGATGCAAGATTAGTTAGTGCCGATCTAACGACAGCAGACTTAACTGAAGCTGATTTGCGACAAGCTGAATTAAACAGTGCAAAACTGCGTGGTGCTGACCTAATTTCAGCAGACCTCCGCGCGGCAAGGTTAAGTTTTGCAGACTTATCTGGCGCTAACTTAACAAATGCAAAAATAGGAGGAGCAGAATTTCAAAATGCTACGCTCACTGGTGCAATTATGCCAGACGGATCTACTCACGAATAAAATTAGTTAAGGGGTTTGCTAAACAAACTCTATTCAAAAAGTCTCAATAAATACTCTGTTTCCAGAGCTAGTGGCCGATAAGGGTTGGACTCTGACAGAGATTACCACTCGATCGGGCGTTCACTACAGCACGCTGAAAAGTAATGCCCGATCGCCCGCTAAGGCAATGGCTGACAAATTCGTGCTCTGCTAAAATTGGCGCGGACGTTTGATGTGCCGATCGCACAATTGTGAGATTTTGCCCAAAAGTAGCAAATTACACTTAAAATAAACCAGTGCCAACCAGTTAGACCAAGACGGGCGGCATCGGAGCCCAAGTAAAACAGATTTGAGAGTTGGCGGATGGGAAACGGCGAAGTCTGGAAGAGATGATACGTACTCAGCGGCAATTGTAGCTGTGCGATCGCCCGTATCGGTCTACAATTTGTAACGTTGAGCCTTATTGAAGTGCAGGAGTGGAGCTGGCTTGGATAACGCTAGTCTGTCAAGAAAACCCCCGCAAGCCTCGGAGCTTGTCGCCGACGAAATTCCAGAAGCAGTGCGAGACCACCCATACCCAGAAGCAGGAGCGAGCCAGTCCAATAAAAAAGGGCTGATTTGGAAACTCCTAGGGTTGGCGGCATTAGCCTTTGGGGTCAGCATTTGGCTGCACCTCAACTTTAACTTTTTTCCAGCCACCAGTCAGGCAGAGCAAAGTCAAAAAAACCCAGCAGCCGCGAGTTCGCCGTCAGGGGTGGCCGCGAGTCCAACTACTAAATCAAAACCCGCAACCCCAGACAACCTGCTGGGACACTTGCCTTACCCAGAAGCACCAGCCGCAGACTTGGTAAATGTCACCTCCGACGGTAGCATCAAACTCCGCAAAGCCGCAGCAGCAAAATATCAAGAAATGGCCAACGCCGCCGCCTACTCAGGGATCTATTTCGCCGCCATATCAGGCTTTCGCTCCGTAGAAGACCAACAACACGTATTTTTTGACGTGAAAGCCGAACGCAGGCAAAACGCCACCAAGCGAGCCGAAGTCAGCGCTCCGCCCGGATATAGCGAACATCACACCGGTTACGCGATCGACATCGGCGACAGCTCCGCCCCCGAAACTAACCTCAGTCAAAGCTTTGACAGTACCCAAGCATTCAAGTGGCTAGAAGCCAACGCTCCCGCCTTCAGCTTTGAAATGTCCTTCCCCAAAAACAACCGCCAAGGCGTCAGTTACGAGCCTTGGCACTGGCGGTTTGTGGGCGACAGGCAAAGCCTCGAAACTTTTTACAAAGCTCATTCGATGAAAAAGTAGAAGTCAGTTGACAGTTGACAGTTGACAGTTGACAGTTGACAGTTGACAGTTGACAGTTGACAGTTGTCAGTTGACAGTTGACAGTTGTCAGTTGACAGTTGACAGTTGACAGTTGTCAGTTGACAGTTGACAGTTGACAGTTGACAGTTGACAGTTGTCGGGAAAATCAAGGAAGATTTTCGTAATTCCCCCCTCTCCCGCTCTCCCGCTCTCCCGCTCTCCCGCTCTCCCGCTCTCCCCCTCTCCCCCTCTCCCCGTTGGGCCCAACTCGTGATTGCAATCTATCCAGGCAGTTTTGACCCCATTACCTTCGGTCACGCAGATATTATCGAGCGGGGCTGCAAATTGTTCGATCGGGTAATTGTTACCGTAGTCCGAAACCCCAGCAAAACCCCTCTGTTCACCGTAGAGCAGCGGATCGAGCAGATCCGGTGCTCTACCCAACACTTGCCCAACGTAGAAGTGGACAGTTTTGAGGGTTTGACAGTAAACTATGCTAAGATTCGACAAGCCAAAGTGCTGCTGCGGGGGCTCCGGGTACTAACAGATTTTGAAATGGAACTCCAGATGGCCCACACCAATAAAACCCTCCTGGGCGAAATTGAAACAGTTTTTTTGGCAACTTCTAACGAGTACAGCTTTTTAAGTAGTAGTGTAGTTAAAGAAATCGCCAAGTTTGGTGGCTCCGTAGATCATCTTGTTCCGAAACACGTCGCCCTAGATATTTACAAATGTTACGCCAGCAGGAACCAAATCGCATCGAACCCGACACTAACGGCCTCCGCACTGAGAATGAATCACCTCAGAACACAGCCGCCTTCGGAGAACCCACCCACACCGCCGGAGTAGACATCCAGCGGGAATTGAACCGGCTTGAGGAAATTGTTCTCGACAGTCCGCGTATTCCTCTGACCAGGCGCACTCTGATTGATGAAGAACAGTTGCTCGATCAGTTAGACTTGGTGAGGCTAAATTTGCCGATCGCCTTTGCAGAAGCCGAGATAATCATTCGGCACAAAGACGATCTGCTAGAAGAAGCTCAACTCTACGCTCAAGAAGTCATAGAAGCAGCAGAACAGCGAGCGGCAGAACTTTTAAACGATATGGGCCTGCTCCAGCAGGCGAAGATAGAAGCAGATCAGTTGCGACAGCAAGTTTTGCTCGACTGCGAGGCAATTCAGCAGGCGACGCTGGCGGAAGTCGAACAAATTCGCTACCAGGCTCAAGAGGAATTGGAAGATATGAGAGTCAGGGCGATGGCTGAATGCGAGGAAATTCAAAACGGAGCCGACGATTATGCTGACCAAGTGCTAGATAATATCGAGCACAAGCTCAGCGATATGCTGCGCGTGATCCGCAACGGGCGCGATCGGTTGGATAATGTTTCTGCATCCCACATCCACAACACCAACGGTTAGCTAACTGCTTTTGACCAAACGGCGATTTATCGGTAATTTTCTGAATTTGTAGGCGATCGTCCCAGTGGTAGAACAACGCCATTGCCCTTTCCTGCAGACTTGGCGCGAAATCGGGCGATCGAGTCCTAGAGAAACGGCACGGTGGACTGTCCGACTCCCCACTCTGTGAATGTGAAAAATTTAATCATTGGTATCAGATTGAGGATTGTAGCAAAATTTTTGTGGATTTGTATAATTTTTGTGAAGATAGGAGCAAAAATGATATTTTCTGTTAGAGTTAAAGCCCGTGAGACAGAAAATATTTGATTTGACCCTAATTTTTGGCATCTACTTTTTACCATGCAAAAAGCTTCTAATCGGTTCGCAGAATTTGATTTGATCCGAGCTTTAGCGATCGTCGGTGTTGTGATTATTCATGCTGGATTCTCGGCATTTCGCGATGACCAAATTCTGTTTGTGGCGATCGACACATTGCAACTGTTCTGCGTACCCGCATTTTTACTGCTGAGCGGTTTTTTTCTCACCAACAAAACCGACAATCAACACAATCCCGCAGAAGTATTTAAAAAACGACTGTCAAGAATTATACCGCCCTATCTGTTTTGGTCAGTAGTTTTGTACATCTTAAATAGTTGGAGTTCGCTCCCAAAAATTGATTTGCTCTCATTGCTCAGAGATATCCTCACCGGCTCAGTAATGCCTCCCTATTACTTCATCGTTGTAATTATTCAATGCTACGGTTGGTGGTGGCTGCTAGTGAAATTCAGAGTTTTAGAACCCAGAAAAATTTTACTCTTGGGTTTAACAATTCAAACAATTTTTACAATATTCTTTTACTTGGCAGTTCTCAAATACATATCAATACCTCTACCTTTAATGGAGCGCTGGATTTTTAGTTGGATTTTGCCATTTTCAACAGGTCTGTTTTTGGGCGCAACCTATGACAAAATTCAACCCGTTCTCGAACGCAGAAGAATCCCAATTTTAGGAGCAACGATCCTGATTTATCTAGCGAGCATTTGGGAATATTACCTGCTGGGCGAAGTTAATTCGGAGGGATGGTTTCTGCGATCGTTTTTCAAACTATCTTCTCAAGGATACGCAATTTTATTCGTCTTGTCGATCCTGGCATTTTCTAAAAAAATCGCACTTCCCAGTAAAGCATCTGAGTTAGTCAAAATATTGGCTGCTTATTCATTCCCTATATATCTGCTAGATTCGACAGTCATGCAATACGTGTTGTTAGTGTTTTATAAGTTTATTGAACCCGTACATCCGCTGCTGAAGCTCGGCTTTTTAGTTACCGGAACGTTGTTGGCTTGTTTGGCGATTATTTACATCTTGCAGAAAGTTTTGCCCAAAAAATACAGCCAGTACATTCTGGGAATTTAAGCAGATTTTGTATGTCAGCGAATGTCTTCATAAAACTGCTTGAGATACCTCGCTGAAACGCCAAAACCCCACAAAAAACCTATTGAAAGATAGATAGCAATTGCTTTGAATTCGCCCCAATTCGCCACTCGCCGATCGCTACTTTCCACCACCCGATTGACTAACTTCAGTCTCCCCCTGCGCGCTAACTTCAAACACAAATCCGCTTCCTCCATAATTGACAGGGCCGCATCGAAACCCGCGCATTCCCAAAAATCTGTACGGCGGCAAAAAATAACTTGGTCGCCAAACAGCAAGCGCAATCCTTTGACAAACAAATGAGGTCGAAATAGCAGCGGCGCGTAGAAAGTTTTTAGGTAGTTGTGCAGCGAAAAACCCCATCTTGTTTGCTGCGAACCTGTCATTAGCGAGATAAACCCGCCCCCGACAATTTCGGGTTCGGACAATGTTTTTTGAATAACTGCTACAATGTCGTCGGGAACTAAAGTATCGGCGTGGAGAAAGCACAAAATTTCGCCGGTGGCGGTTTCTGCACCTAGGTTCATTTGCACGGAACGTCGGGCTGTACTGCTATAAATAACTGCCGTCATTGAGGAAAGTGCGATCGCCGCTGTTTCGTCTTGACTGCCGCCGTCTACCACTAACACTTCCCAGGCGGGAGGATTGAGAATGCTGAGTTGGCGCAAGGTGCGCTCCAGACAAGTCGCTTCGTTGAGGGCGGGGATGATAATAGAAACGCGATCCATCTGGTTGAAATTTATGTCAAAAGTATTATAATAAAATATTGTGGCGATTCACAACTAACCCCAAAAAATAGAACTTGCGCGCGTCGATTAACAATACTGGTTTGGACTTGCTTTTTCGTCGCGGAAACTCAGATTTTTCAGAACAAGCGAGTTTCTGTTAGTCCTATAAAATATCAAAAAGTACGCCCGCTGTATCTTCTACCAATCAGGAATCAAAAAATCGTGCCAACAAAAACAGAAGTAAAAAACGATCTAGAATTTTACGACGAAAATGCTGATAATTGGTGGGACGAAAATGCTAAAATCTACGCTCTCTACCATCTAAATAAACCTAGATTTGAGTTTTTCGACAGACACGCGACTAATTGGCAAGGGCTGAAAACCTTAGATGTCGGGTGTGGCGGCGGTTTTTCCTGCGAGTTTATGGCCGAGAGGGGCGCTGCGGTTTCGGGAATAGATCGATCGGACAAGTGCATTGTAGCAGCTCAAAATCACGCAGTTACCAGCGGTTTTGAGATTGACTACAGACAAGGTTTTGCCGAAAATATGCCCTACGCGGACAATACCTTCGATGTCGTCATCTGCGTAGATGTTTTAGAACACGTTGCCGATTACAAAAAGGTTGTGTCAGAGGTTCACCGAATTCTCAAACCCGGAGGACTGTTCTTTTTTGATACCATCAACCGCACTTTTTCCTCGCAAGTCGTGATGATTGGGCTGATGGAAAATATTTTGCAAGAAATTAGGCGGGGCGTTCACGATTGGGAAAAGTTTATTACCCCGGAGGAACTGTCTGCGGTAATGCGAGATACTGGTTTTGGGAATATTGAAATTAAAGGTTTCGATATGTTTGGAGAAATGGGTTCTGTTTTAGCCCAGATGCACGGTTTTTGGGGGAATTTTACAAGTGGAAAGCAACTATTTCCTTCGGGGGCAGTTTTCAAACAAGCGGCTCAACTTTTAACAGTTAATTTCGCTAACTATATTGATTACAAAAAGTCTGGGTTGTTTAAAATCCAAATCAATGAGGATACGTCGATTATGTATGTTGGCGTAGGGGCGAAGAATAATTAGTCATTAGTTATTAGTCATCAGTCATCAGTCATCAGTCAGTAGGGGCGGTGCCAAGAGTGCCCGCCCTCTTAGTCATCAGTCATTAGTCATCAGTTATTAGCTAGCTGCTGGCGATCGCTGATGATTTTTCATAATTAACTGCAAATTATTACCAAGTATTTGGCGGCGGGTGCGATCGCCCCTCGAACTCCGATCGCCCAATACTACCGCCGCGCCTGAACTTCAGGCTGAAAGCCCTGCCCGTACATCTAGATGCGCCAACTATTGTAACAAATCTTAACAATAAATTATTGACAATTTATCTAAATTGCATGGTAGCTTATTGAATATTAATTGCAATAAGTTCCGGAAGTTAAGAGTACCTGGAGGTCAATCACCGTGACAGCAGCAATAGTTTCCGCGTCAGCCTCGCGAATCAGCGACGGACAACCCGCCGACAACCAGAAACTGATGAGTTTGGGTAAAAATTCTGAAATACCCGACCTCGATAACTCCAAAGATGTAACCCTCGCGGTTTTAGAAGGAGTGGGGACTCTCGCGGTGGGCGATCGAACAGTCACTCTAAAACCCGGAGTATTTGTATTTGTACCCGCAGGCATTCCGCGCACTCTAAAAGTACAAACGATGCTGAATTTGTTACTAATTGACTGCGAACCAGACCCCGATTTGAGCGAATCAGCTTGGTTGATGAACTTTCAACTTTAAGCAGATGAAAAAACAGTGTCCTTGCTGCCTTGACTCTCTTATTTCTCAGGTTCGTCACAATCGCGTCTACTGTTTTTGTCTCAATTGCAGGCAGGAAATGCCAAATCCTGACTCAAAAAAAAGAATCATCAAGCAATATCAAATTTCACATTCGGAGTAAAAATGTCAAAAGCAATTGGTCTGTTCTACGGAACTACAACTGGTAAAACTGAGTCGATCGCTGAAATGATCCGAGATGAATTTGGCGGCAATATCGTGACATTGCACGAAATCGGCAGCATAGAAAATGATGACTTTGACGAATACGAATGTCTGATTATCGCTTGTCCGACTTGGAATATCGGCGAACTGCAAAGCGACTGGGAAGGTTTTTTCCCAGAACTCGACGATATTGATTTTAGCGGCAAACAAGTAGCTTATCTGGGAACTGGCGACCAAGAAGGCTACCCGGATAATTTTATGGATGCAATGGGGATTTTGGCTGAAAAAATCTCGGAACAAGGCGGCGAAACAGTCGGTCTATGGCCCACGGACGGTTATGATTTTAATGAATCTAAAGCTGTAGTCAATGGCAAATTTTTGGGTCTTGCTATTGATGAAGACAATCAATCGGATTTGACGGAATCGCGGATTAAATCTTGGGTATCTCAACTCAAGAAAGAATTTGGCTTGTAGACTCGTAGTAATAGCGACAAGGTGGGCTGCAGCACACCCTAAATAATTAGTAAGGTGCGCTGCAGCGCACCCTGCTTTTAAACGTTATGGTTAAGTAATAAATAATATCGTTTCCGGTTGCATCGGAAGAATAAAATCGAGTCGTACCGCCAACAGTCAACAGTCAACAGTCAACAGTCAACAGTCAACAGTCAACAGTCAACAATTACCTGACGGTACAACCGGAATTGATCTAACTCTATCTCCAACTGAAAATAGATGAAATTTAGTTCAGATGATGTGCTTTGGTTAAGTGTAAGTCCGAGTTTGCAGTGCTTCGATCGCTCTCTGCTTTCTTATTTAAATGATTCTGTACCCGTGCAAATATGGGAATACCAACAAACAGAGGATGAAGGTTGCTCCTTGGATATGGCTGTTGAGCTTTTGCACGATTTTTTAACAATGCGCGATCGCCCAATTCATCTCATCGGCCACAGTACCAGCGGATTAGTCGGTTTAATGTATGCGCGCCGCTATCCTCACAAAGTTAGTTCTTTGGGACTTTTAGCTGTCGGTTTGCCATCTGCTGTTAATTGGCAAGCACATTACTACACCCATCTTGCAGCTTTTCCGTGGAGTAGCCAACAAGTTTTGACTCAAATGGTGGGCGATATGCTGGGATGTCAAAATCAAAGTATCAGTCAAAAATTTATACCATATTTTGAGGATGACTTGGCCTGTTCTCCTTGTCCTCACTCCTTATTTAGGATGAATAATTCCCGCGATGAGGGTGTAGAAGTACCTTTGTTGGTATGCAGCAGCAAAACTGATTTTGTGGTATCTCCCATTGTGATGCGCCGCTGGTCAAAATTTCTTAAAAAAGGCGATCGCTTTTGGGAATGTCCAGACGGGCGGCATTTTTTCCATCACTTCTATCCAGAACAAGTCGGGGAAGAGATATTGAATTTTTGGCTATCTCTACACAGCCGCCAACCAGTTTTAGATTTGAAGTTCTAGAAGCTCGCCACTATTAATATAACCAATAAATTTGGGTGCTAAAAGCAGTCTACTCGCCTGAATTTCAAAATCTACTACAGTGTAAATTCCTTATATATCAAGGATTTACAGCATTAGCACCCGCCAGCGATCGCAATTTATGGTAAATGTATTATTATAAATTAATGATTATTATTTTCAATAACCCCTTGTGAAAAATCTAAAAAGTGCGATCGAACGCCACAACAAATCAAGCAAAAAAGCGTCGCGCTTTCAAATACCGTTGAGCCTCAAAATTATTGTTCCATTTTTAGGTGTATCCGTCACTCTATTGTGGTTAGTGATACACACAGTAAAAATCGGATTTGCCAATACTCTCGAAAAAGGAGTGCGCGATCAAGTTGAAAACCAAGCAGTTTTAGCCGTGCGAGACTTCAAAAGTCGATCGAATATAGTGCGACCCTCCCCGATCGCAAGTTGTACAATACGCGAGTTCTTGAAGCGATCGCACTATAATAAAAAAATGCTTTTTGTAAAACTGAGATGCTCCCAACACAAGAACATCATCCCAATTTGGGGAATAAAAGTAGATGTAGTTTGAATGCCGCCGCCCACACCTTTTGCCAGCAGTCCGATCGACCATCCAGGGGAATTGAGGCTTTCTAAAAGCTGAGCTAAACCATCT
>NZ_JBARVX010000177.1:0-29376 GCF_049646505.1 Microcoleus sp. | reverse complement strand
ACTGTTGACTGTTGATTGTTGACTGTTAAGAGGGCGGGCACTCTTGGCACCGCCCCTACTGACTGTTGACTGTTGATTGTTGACTGTTAAGAGGGCGGGCACTCTTGGCACCGCCCCTACTGACTGTTGACTGTTGACTGTTGACTGTTGAATCGATTTTATTATTCCGATGCAACTGGAAACGATATGACTAATGACTAACAACTAACAACTAACTACTAACTACTAACCAATAACTAACAACCAATAACTAACAACCAATGACTAATGACTATCTAAATGTTCGATTTTTGTCCCTAAAACTTTCAGAAATTCAGCCAGCCAGTTAGGATGTGCAGGCCACGCGGGGGCGGTGACTAAGTTGCCATCGACGACGGCTTCGGTAACGGGAACTTCTGTATATTTGCCGCCGGCCCGGAGTATGTCGGGGCTGCAAGCGGGATATGCGGTGCAGCGCTTGCCTTCGAGTACGCCGGCGGCGGTGAGGACTTGCAATCCGTGACAAATAGATGCGATCGGCTTTTTGCTGCTGGCAAAGTAACGGGTAATTTGCAGCACTTTTTCGTTGAGGCGGATGTATTCTGGGGCTCTTCCTCCGGGGACGATCAAAGCGTCGTAATCGGCGGGATTGATTTCGTCAAAAGTCGCATTTAAAGTGAAGTTGTGACCGGGTTTTTCGCTGTAGGTTTGGTCTCCTTCAAAGTCGTGAATTGCGGTGCGAATTGTTTGGCCGGAGGCTTTGTCCGGGCAGACTGCATGGACTGTGTGACCTACCATTTGCAGTGCTTGGAAGGGCACCATTACTTCGTAGTCTTCTACAAAGTCGCCGACTAGCATTAAGATTTTTTTGGCTGTCATGTTGGGAATTCCTGTTATTTTGATTTGCTTAAATAGCAATAGGCTTTAGATAAGGCCGATCCCCCCTAGCCAAGAGGGCGGGCACGGGGGCACCGCCCCTACAAGGGGGGAACAAGAATTTGCTCAAAGTCAACCCCTACTCCCCTTTTTAAGGGGGATTTAGGGGGATCTCCGAGGAATAAACAGTTTTAACCCAAGCGTATTTGGTTAAATAGAATTCAAAAAATGCGGGGCAGTTAAAAAGCTTACCCCGCCAGCTATTCTGGAATCTAAAAACCGTTGCGGCCCCAAATGACCATTGAAATTGAGAAGGAGAACAGAACTAGCACCGAAACCCAACCGAGTGACAAAATATCCATAGCTATTTATTGAACAAACTGTACAAAGTGACTTCAACCGTTATCATAGTTCAATTTGAGCCATTTTTGGAATGAGGGCGCTGTGAAGGATTCGTCAAATTTTAGTTTCGCTGAACGGGTAGAATCTTTGAAAGCAGGGACTGTTGCTGCTTTGTCTTGTTTTTGTGGTTTTGGGGCGATCGCCCTGGTTAACAGCTTAATCCTAGCCCGTTGGTGGGATTCTCTGGCGAGCTTGCAGGTAATGGCCGTTGACCTAAATTTTGCCTTCAGAGGAGTGATGGCGCTTTTGGGCGGTTTCTTGTTCGGCGTTACCTACCGCTACGCTATCCGCCGCGATACTAACCCGCACCTTAAATCTGGTGTGGTGTTGGCTTTTGGGCTGGTGCGGGCTTTTGGACAGTTGGATGCGGGATTTTCTTTTGATGCGGGGGAAATACCGGGTTTGCAGGAGTTATTGCCGTTTGCGGTTGGTGCGGTGGAGAGCGTGGTATTATTTGCGATCGCGGGTTTTGTGTTGGATTGGGCGATCCTCTTCGAGGGCTTCGCTAACGGGCGATTGTTGATTCAACCATTCGATTCTTAACTCAGATCAGACGGCGGTTGAAACCGCGTCTTGTCAAACAATGTCCGCCTCCGCGGACTGAAGAATATCACGTAATTTTATAACCGCCCCGTTTTCAACCCGCGGAGGCGGGTTTTGTCTGTATAGACGCGGTTTCAACCGCCCGGTCTTCTTTTTATTCCCAGCCTAATACCTCATATTCTAAATTGCCGTAAACCATTTGCTTGTCTACCGCCGACAAAACCTTATTGTTAGCAGCATCAGAAACTAAACACCGACAAACTAAATCCGCTACATCCGCCCGGTGAATCGTTCCCGCTACCCGACAATCTTCCGTCAAAACACCGTTCCCCGTCGCAGGTTCCGATTTCAATCCGCCCGGACGAATCACAGTATAAATCATCCCGCTTGCTATCAAGTGATTTTCGGCTTTTTCCTTTTCAATTAACACCGGGCGCAAAGTTTCTAAAGCTTGCGGCGGCAAAGCAGCAGCAGTGTTACCGCTGCCGATAGATGAAACTAAAATAAATTTTTGCACGCCTGCTTTGACAGCCGCATCAATCAAGTTTTTGTTGCCCAAATAATCGGCTCTTTCCCCATCTTTTGGCAAGCCGCCAACGGTGCTGATTGCGGCATGAATTGGTTCGCCTCCAGCCATTGCAGCTTCTACAGCCGCAGCGTCCAAAGCGTCGCCAGTCACGACTTTGATGCCCATTGTTTCTAATTCGGTGCGGTGGTTGGGCGATCGCAAAAGTGCGGTTACTTGCATATTTTGTGCTACGAGACATTTGGCGATTTCTAGGCCGACGCCTCGGCTAGCACCTGCTAAAAAGATGTGGGATTTATCTGTCATATTAATTTTGTTTTACTTTGTGCAGAAGTTGGTTTTTTTGACTTTGTAACAGTATACAGCAATCGTCTGTGATTTTTTGAATTAGTTTTTTTTTACCGCAGAGGGCGCAGAGGGCGCAGAGGAAGAGAGGGGAAGAATTTGCAATTTCCTATTTACGTTAGATTTTTTTACCGACGATTACTACCCAAGATTGAGCTTCGCGCGGTAAGCCGGGGGGGCGGTAGTAGTGATTCACAATTGCAAATCCTGCTTGTTCCAAACAAGGTGCTAAAGTTTCGTATTCCCATCCTGCAGTATAGCGTTTTCCCGTCGGCCGTTCGTCGTAGCCTTCCCAATTTCCCCGGCACATTGACATGACAATTGCACCGCCCGCAACTAAGGCTTTTTGCAAGTTTTGCAGCACTTTTACCATCTCGTCGCTGGGAACGTGAATCAGGGAAGCATTGGCGAAAATACCGTCAAATTCGGCTTTTGGTAAGTCGAGATTCAGAAAAGATTGCTGCCAAACTTCGCAGCCGGATAACTTTTTTGCTATTTCTACAAAAGCTGGGGTTGCATCTAAGCCTACAACTGTGTGTCCTTGGCTTTTGAACGCGACTAAATCTCGTCCTGGGCCGCATCCTATATCGAGAATTTTACCGGGATTGCGGGGCATGGCAGCGGTCAGTGCGGATCGATTTTGGGATACGTCGTGGTGCCATGTTCCTTGCAGGAAAGATTCGGCGGTTGCTTGGTATTCTGCGATCGTAATTTCTTCGCGTTTGTCCACAATTTCCCCTATTGTATTATTTGATATTGGTTAATTCAAGAAGACCGGGCGAATATAATTCGCGTCTACAAAGACAAAACCCGCCTCCGCGGGTTGAAGAATTGGCGGTGAAAATTATGTTATTTTCTTGAGTCCGCGGAGGCGGACATTGTTTGACAAGACGCGGTTTCAACCGCCGTCTGACCTTCGGGAGATTCGATCGCAAATCCTGCATCTCGAATCATATCCCAATCTTGATGTGCAGCTTGTCCGGGGGTAGTCAGATAATCGCCCACAAAGATAGAATTAGCTGCGTAGAGTCCCAGGGGTTGCAAGGAACGCAAATGCACTTCCCGTCCCCCAGCAATCCGAATTTCTTGACTGGGAAGCAAAAATCGGAACATACAGAGGATTCGCAAACATTGGCGGGGATTTAATGTGTTTAAACCTGCAAAGGGCGTACCGGGAATCGGAATGAAAAAGTTGACGGGTACGCTAGTAACGCCCAATTTTCGCAGGGAAAGCGCTAAGTCTATCGCATCGTCATCCGATTCGCCCATCCCCAAAATACCGCCGGAACAAGTGGTGATTCCCGCTGCTTTGACGTGTTCGACGGTTTCGACCCGATCGCCAAAAGTGTGAGTTGTGCAGATGTCCGCGTGGTACGATTCGGAAGTATTGAGATTGTGATTTACGCGATCGACTCCAGCTTTAGCCAGCCGGTGAGTTTGCTCCTCGCTCAACAACCCCAAACAAGCGCAAATTTTTAGGTTATAATTTGCTTTCACAGTCTCGACAGCATCCAAAACGCGATCGAAAGTAGATGCGTTGGGTTGGCGGCCAGAAATTACCAAACAAAACGTACCAGCTTTTAAATCTGCCGCGCGCCCGGCCGCCTCCAGAATTTTTTCCTTAGCTAAAAGCGGATATTTTTCTATTTCCGCAGTCGAGATTTTGGACTGAGAACAATAATGGCAATCTTCAGGACAAAGGCCGCTTTGAGCGTTTAGCAAATAGTGCAATCTGACGCGGTTTCCCCAGTAGTGGCGGCGCACCCGATAAGCTGCGTTTAGTTGTTCCAGCAAAACCTCATCCGGTGCACGCAATACGGCTAAAGATTGCTCGCGAGAGATACATTTGCCCGCGAGCGCGTCGTCAGCCAAATCGTTCCAATTGGGTAAATTCATCACTAAAATTAAAGAGTTTATATCAATTCCGGTTGCACCGGAATGATTGTTGACTGTTGACTGTTGACTGTTGACTGTTGGGACATTTGAACGATACCCATACAACCGGAAACGATATTACAGAGTATCCAAAACTTGACGAATTACCCGATAAATCGATTCTAATTCATCAGGAGAAATGCAGTAGGGAGGCATCACATAAAGCGTGTTTCCCAAGGGACGGAGCAAAAACCCCGCTTCGAGAAATCTGGCTTTCAATACAGGGCCAATTTCATTAAAATAACCGGAACTGCTTTCGGTTTTCACATCCATTGCTGCGATGGTGCCGCAAGTCCGAATCCGTTCGAGTTTAGGATGATCTCTCAGCCATTGATTCAGGTATTTGTGGTGCAGTTTTTCCATCCCTTCATACATATTTGGATTTTGCTCCAAAAGCTCCAGGGATGCCACACTCACCGCACAAGCTAAAGGATTTCCGGTGTAAGAATGACCGTGATAAAAAGCTTTGTCCGATTCATCTCGCCAGAAAGCTTGATAAATATCCTCCGATGCCATTGTGACAGAAAGTGGCAAGCAGCCACCAGACAATCCCTTAGACAAACACAGGATATCCGGTGCAGTTCCAGATTTAACCGAGGCAAACAGTTCGCCCGTGCGGCCAAAACCCGTCATCACTTCATCGTAAATCAACAATACATTATATTGGCGGGCCATTTGTGCGATCGCCCGCAAAAACTCAGGGCGGCACATCCGCATTCCAGCAGAACCTTGCACCAAAGGCTCAATAAAAATGCCCGCACAGCCACCCTGCTTTAACAAAAACTCCAATTTCTCCAAACTCACCGCCTCTTTGCTTTCCACCTCCTCATCGCCGTCAAAAGTCGCCGGAAAAGGCACAACATCCCCAGGAAACATTAAAGGTGCAAAAGGTTCCCACCACAGCGAACTTCTGCCAGCAGACATCGCGCCCACAGTATCACCGTGATAACCTCCCTCAAAACTAATAAAGCTAGTGCGGTTAGTTTCTCCGACATTTAGCCAATATTGAAAAGCCATTTTCAGAGCAACTTCAACAGCAGTCGAACCGTTATCCGAAAAAAAGATTCGCGTCAAAGAATCAGGCGTGTGACTTATCAATTTATCAGCAAGTTTCTGTGCCGGTTCGTGCGTAAATCCGGCAAAAATTACGTGTTCTAAAGTTTGAGCTTGTTTGTAAAGAGCCTCAGCCAGAACCGGATGGCTGTGTCCGTGAATCGTCACCCACCAACTAGAAATACAGTCGAGAATTTGCCGCCCGTCTTCTAATTCCAGCAGCACTCCTTTACCGCGAACCACCTTCAGCGGCGCAGGAGCAGTTTTCATTTGCGTGAAAGGCTGCCAAATCGGTGAACTCGAAGAATTATGTTCCTGATTAGCCGTCATATTTACCATCTAACTAACATCAACTCCCCTTGTAATATAGCAACTTTCACTCACTTCAACTGGTTCCTAGGCTCTGCCTGGAAACCTATGTAAGCGAGGCTCTGCCTCGCGAAAAAGGAGGCAGAGCCTCCGGATATGCGTTACCAGGCAGAGCCTGGGAACGAGTAGGAGTAGACGAGTAGAAACGAGTAGAAACAAACTACAAATTCAATCGGTGCGCCGTGCACACCCTACAAACTACCAAATTATACTAGCTACCAGTTACAATTTTCTGCCCTTAAGCAAATAAGTCGTCATTGCTCCTTTACCTTTAACATTAATTTTACCGCGCTTTTCCAACAAATACTTATCGCACAGCAACTCATAAGTTGAGCTGCTAACTTGAATTTTACCTGGAAGCCCCTGAGATTCCATGCGGCTGGCCGTATTCACAGCATCTCCCCACAAATCGTAAATAAACTTTTTAGTACCGATGACACCTGCCACAACAGGCCCAGTATTAATTCCAATGCGGATATTCAGAGGTTTGCCGCATTCGTCGCGAAATTTCATAATTTCTTGCTGCATTTCTAGGGCCATTTCGGCAATAGATTCTGCGTGATTTTTACAGGGCAGAGGCAAACCGCCTGCTACCATATAATTGTCGCCAATAGTCTTAATTTTTTCTAAGCCGTATTTTTCGCTCAAACAATCGAAAGCTGAAAATATTTTGTTAAGCAATTTGACTAATTCTTCAGGAGACGTGCGGGAGGATATTTCGGTAAAGCCTACAATATCGGCAAATAGTACCGTTACCTCGGCAAATCCGTCTGCAATATTTATCTGGCCTTGTTTTAGGCGATCGGCAATCGTTGCTGGTAAGATATTTAGCAATAAACATTCCGACTTTTCTTGTTCGGCGCGCAATATTTCCTCAGCTTGTTTCCGCTGTGCGATTTCCTGGTAGACTCGGTGAAACATTTGATTGAATGCCACCATGAGTTCTCCCAATTCGTCATCGCGCTTGACAGACAGAGAGTAGAAATCAGGTTTTTCTCGATCTTTGCTCAAAGCGTCTCCGGCAGCGAGCAAGTCATCGCGCAATCTCAAGATTGGTGCAATTACTGTCACCCCTAAAAAAAACATAGTTACAGAAGTGACAAAGGCTGATATAATGATGACTAGAACAGCAATTCGCCCGATAAATGCGTAGAGTTCCGGTTGAACGGCGGAAGCATCGTGGCGAACAATTAAGATGTAATCGCCTCCAAAATGTCGCTCCGTCCAAGCAATATCGTAGCGCTTGCTGTCGAAATAATGCTTGTGAACTATACGAGCAATTTTTAGTTCATCTAAACCGATTTCAGGCGGTTCGCCAAGTGTATATATTAGCTCACCGTTAGGTTGGTAAATAGATACTCCTAATACTACTTGAGAATCCTTAGTTATATTTTTTACTTCTTCTTGAAACAAAGTGCGATCGGAAACATCTTGTGCGAGCAAAAATTCTAGAGAATCAACAGTCACGCGAGATAGCTGTTCCAGTTGACTTAAAAGTTCGTTTTCGCGCCGAAAATAAGAGGGAACTAAAATAATTCCCTCTATGACAAGAATGCTAGCAAATACCCACAAAGCTATTTGCCGAGACAAGCGAGATTTGAAAAAGCCCAAAAATGATAAAATTCGCGCTGACATAAAATTTACTATTCTGCAAATGGCTAATTTAGGATATAGGAAAATAAACTAGGTTTTTCCTAAAAAATCTGAGAGATAAGACGGCGGTTGAAACCGCGCCTACACAAACGAAGTCCGCCTCCGCGGACTGAAGAAAGAAGATAACGTAATTTTAATCGCCCGCTCTTCAACCCGCGCACCATCAGGGTTTTGCTTGTGTAGAAGCGGTTTCAACCGCCCGGTCTTCCGATCCCAAGCGTATTGGCTAGCCCCTGAATAATATAATAAACAAATTAAACCGAAACTGCGCTGACTAACCTGCCTGCAAGCAAATAAGTATTCATATCGCCCTTGCCTTTGATATGGATAATTCCTCTGTCTTCAAACAGATACTTGTTTTGCAAGATATTGTAAGTTGATTGTGTGACTTGAATCGCGCCGGGAATTCCGTGGGATTCCATGCGGGCTGCTGTATTGACGGCATCGCCCCAGAGGTCGTAAATGAATTTTTTAGTGCCAATAACTCCCGCAATCGCAGGCCCGGTATTGATGCCGATGCGGATGTTAATTCCTGCCTGATGTTTGGCATTAAATTTTGCTAATTCCTCCTGCATATCTAAGGCCATTTCTGCAATACATTCGGCGTGGTTGGTGCTGGGATTTGGCAAACCTCCGACTACCATGTAAGCATCTCCAATTGTTTTGATTTTTTCCAATCCGTACTTTTCCGTCAAACCATCGAAGGCTGAAAAAATTTCGTTGAGAAAATCGAGCAATTCTTCGGGAGATATTTGTGCTGAAAGTACGGTAAAGCCAACGATATCTGCAAACAAAATCGTGACTTCTGCGAAGCCGTCAGCAATACTGCTTTGACCGTCTTTTAACTTAGCTGCAATGGATTCGGGTAAAATATTGAGCAGCAGGCGATCGGACTTTTCCTGTTCTTTTACTAATTCTACATTAGTTTCTTGCAATTGTGCCGTGCGTTCCCTGACCCGCTGTTCTAATTGTTTAGCATTTTGGCGCAACCTGCTGATAGACAAAGTTAATCCTGCGATGCCTAAAATTGAAATTACTGTTAACAGTAAAAACAAATTTCTCAGTCCGCTGTGAGTTGTTTGAGTGATGGTTTCCAGAGGTTGAGTAATTTCTAATATTCCCCGGACATCTCCCACTTTCCAATCAGTTTTAGGACTGGACAAGTGAGTGTTGTGACAGTTAACGCAGCTAGGAGTTAGAATGTCTGCCTCGGCATATCGAAATGCTGGCTTGCCGCGAAAACCCTCTGTTTTGAAAAATTTTTTTGTAGGATTATTGGTTAAATAGGTAATAGCTTGACGTTCAAAATCGTCTCGCGCGCCACCTTCTTTTTGCCGCCAGGGAAACGGGTAGTTGCTGTAGAGACGAACTGAGACTTCGGGATTTTTGTTGGCTATTTGGTTGCCGAGTTCTATTAAGAAAGTAGCGGGTACGGGAACTGTTACTTTTGTCGGGTTGTAGTCGTGGGTAAAGTTAATCGCTTTAGCGGTGTTTAGAGGATTGACAACATCGGAACTGTAAAGGGTGCGGGCTTCTTTAATAGCTTGGGCGTAGAGGGTGGCATTTTGGAGGGCTTGCGATTCGATGAGGGTGGAGGAAAGACGAGACATATCTGCCATCGCTACTCCTACACCTACACAAAATAGAATTGTCACCGCAAGCAGAATTCGCTTGTAAATTAATTGGCTGATGGCAGCCCGAATGCGTGAAATCAACTGGCGCATGGTATCCTCAAGTGTGAGGTTTAATCTTTATTTGAATTATGCACTACTAACATAACACTGTTTTTTCAGGCTGTTTTGCTAGCGCTTGGAGTAAAACAAGACTCTCTGAGTGCATGGGGCGGTTAATTATTGTTAACGGCGAGTGTTTTGCCGAACCGTAAAGGTACGGATAACTTTATAAAGGTTTTGAGTTGAGTGAAGTATAAGTGCTGGCTGCTTCGCGCACTTTTTGCTATATCTCGGTTAGGATAATAATTGTAGTCTATGGTTGGCGATCGTGAATTCTGACTCTACTGTCTCAACTGCGAACAACGAAATTTTTCCGGGAGAAGTTTTCGTCAATACTGCTGATTTTGATACCGGCATTCGGCGACTTTTGCCGAAATATGACGAAATGCTGGATGTATTAGCAGCCTGCATTGCTAACACAAACCAGCGGATTTTAGAACTCGGCTGCGGTACGGGGGAACTAAGTTTAAAAGTTCTGCAACGCTACGAGTCTGCGGAAATTGTTGCTGTGGATTATTCGCCGCGAATGCTGGATTTTGCCCGCGCGAAAATAGAGGCGGCAGGATATGCAGCCCGGTGGACTGGCATAGAATTGGATTTTGGAGAATGGGCGAACAATCCAAGTTTTTCAGGTTTGGGCGATAAGTTTAATGCTGGCATTTCGTCTCTGGCAATTCACCATCTTGAGGATGAGATGAAGCTGAAATTGTTTCAACGAATTCGCGAAAGTTTAAATGCTGGCGGTTGTTTTTGGAATGCCGATCCTGTGGTGGCAGAATCGTCAGCAATGAAGGATATTTATGGAGCGGCGCGGGAAGATTGGGCGCTGAGTCAGGGGGAAACTTTAGCACAAATTCGCGCAAAGGTGGGGACGAGTGTTTCTTACGGGTATTCTAATCCCGATCGCCTAGCTACACTTGCGGCACAGTTGGAAATGTTGGCAAATGCTGGATTTGAGACTGTGGCGGTTCCTTGGAAGTATTACGGTATGGCGGTGTTTGGGGGATTTGTTGGTTAAGACTAATTTCGGCGGTTGAAACCGCTGCTACACTAACGAAGTCCGCCTCCGCGGACTAAGAAATTAAGATTAAAACTTGGCGGTTGAAACCGCTGCTAGAACGACTAATTTCGGCGGTTGAAACCGCTGCTACACTAACGAAGTCCGCCTCCGCGGACTAAGAAATTAAGATTAAAAATCGGCGGTTGAAACCGCTGCTACATAAACGAAGTCCGAGCAGAGGGGGACTAAGAAATTAAGATTAAAACTCGGCGGTTGAAACTGTTGCTAGAACGACTAATTTCGGCGGTTAAAACCGCTGCTACATAAACGAATTCCGCCTACGCGGACTAAGAAATTAAGACTAATTTCGGCGGTTGAAACCGCCGAATTATCTAAGAAATCAATTTAAGGGGCGGGGGCGGTAATTTCTGTAGGTGCGATCGCCCCTGGTGATGGTGCTGTTGGTTTTTCCAGTAGTTGGCGCTGTTTGTTGCGAAATTCTGCGGCGGCATCGTTCAAATTTTGGCGCTGTTCGGTATTGAATTCTTCCATGCTGCGGCCGCCTCCCAATCGGGATCTGTGAATTAAATCAAATATTCCGCTGCCGCTGCTGCGGCCGGAAAAAGGGTCGGTGTTGTCTTGAGTTTGAAAGTCTTGCAGCGGTTGGGCGTTATTATTATTTAAATTGCTGGCTTGAGCGAAGGTTGCTTGAGGCGATAAAAGAGCACAGGTGGCGATCGCGCTGGCGGCAATCCGAATCATCAATTTGCCCGATCGAGAAGTTTTGACTTTCATAATTTATTAGTTTAACCTTCAAAAAAACAATTGTATCTCAACAATATGCTGACTTGTGGCTAAATATTGTACCACTCAAGAGCTAGTCAAGGGCGGGCTAGAAGCCCACCCCACAAAAATCGATCGCCCTAAGCAAACCGGCGGCGCAGCAGCGGTTGAATGCTCAGCAGCGCTACCAAATCAAAGGCTAGCAAGACTAACAATGCTCCTCCAAAGGTAACATTACCCCAAGGAGCCTGCATCACGACACTGGCTAGCGACCAATCGCTGTGCAGGTACAAATAGCGGATGGGTTCGATCGCGTAACTCAGAGGATTGAGAGTCACTACAACTTGCAGCCACTCTGGCATAAACGACAGCGGCGCGAGGGCGGTGCTGGCAAATAATAGGGGCAAGTTGGTAACAAAAATAACTGCGATTAATTCTACGTGACCGGGGAGGGCGAAGGCTAAACCGAGACTGATGCCGGTGACTCCCAAAACTAACAGCAGGACTATTAGGGCGATCGCCCCCAGTCCGGCAAGTCCGGGGAATCCCGCGCCCAAAAACGCGCCCGCTGTAACGATTGCGCCGGTTTGAATGAAGCTGAGGGTGACGATGAAAATAGCGGAAGCTAGGACGATCGAGAATCTGGAAGCTAGGGGCGCGACTAACAGGCGGTTGAGAAATCCGAATTCGCGATCGAACATGATCGGCAAACCGGCATTCAGCGCCCCGGCAAATGCAGTAAAAACGATGACACCGGCACCGAGAAATTGTCCGTAATTTTGGCTTTCGCCGAACAAGCCGGCGGGTGCATTTTCAAACAGCGCGCCGAACAAAACCAACCACATCAGCGGCTGAATAATTCCTGCAACTAGCGTCGAGGGGCGGCGCTGCAATTGAATAAACAGGCGCTTGGTTAAGGCGAGGGTTTCTTGGATGAAGTCGCCCAGCAGGGAACTCGAAGTGTCAGCGGATGGGGTGGCGAGTGGCCGCTGCTGGTTGACGTTGGGGGATGTAACAGTACCGCTCATAATTGCTTGTTGATTAAATCTAACTATCTTTAGGGTAGCAAGTCTGGAGGTATTGGTGTGGTTGGGGGGCGATCGCCACAAACCAGCAGATTAGGTTGTATAGTCATTATGATAAATTCTACATAGCTGGGAATCTTCGATCCAGACATGGCAGAAACACCGATCGCTCTATATCGGCAAGGCAATGCTAATTCACCTAGAATGGATAATGTGCGATCGAACAAAGATGTTGCTACTTATGAAGAAAATGGTCGCATCTGGGTAGATCCTACTTTAGGAGGTGGAATTTCGACATTTGCTACTCAAAGAAGCGACAAAAACTGGTGGAAGTTAGATGTGGAGAATGAAAGTCCTGCCGCGCTTGATTTAGTTAATGACCACAACGATCATTGGTTGTGGAAACCGAGTTATATTATGCCGATACAGGAATACAAGGAGTCTCTTCGACTGATAAGTGCATCTTTCTACAAAGTGAGTTAACAATTTTCAGCTTTAGCAGCTTTGACACAGAGTGGGTTAGCATTGTGGCAAGTAAGTGTAAAGATTTAAAATGGAGTTCAGATGATTCTATCTTTTAAGGATGTACAATTTATTATTGAAGCTCTTGAGTTTCAGAGCGAGGCATACCGAGAACGTTTGCAGGATGAAGAATTGGATGAGGATGAAGCATCAGATATCGGCAACGATCGCTATTTTTTAGAAGCACTGCGAGAAGATTTGATGAAAGCTATTAAGGATGGTAGTCTACCTAAAATAGCAGAATCTTCAGACGGTTTGTATCAATAGGTAAGAAATTAATGAGAGCGATTTCCTTCGGGATATATCCGCTTCACGCACTTTTTTGCTATCGGGGGATGGGAAGCGCGATCGCGACTGAAAAACGGTGCTGGATATGCTACATTGAGTATGGAGAATTTGGCAAAAAAATGTCTTGTACTTTCACGGCAATTGTTTATTGGGAAGAGGATGTTTATGTAGCCGAGTGTCCTGAAGTGGGAACGGCTAGCCAAGGAGAAACGATAGAAGAGGCGATCGGCAATCTCAAAGAAGCAACGGAACTTTATTTAGAAAAATTCCCTCTGCCTAAAACTTCCCCCCGTCTGCTAACTACATTTGAGGTATTAAGTGCCTAAACTACCACGAGTTAGCAGTGCGGAAGCCATCCGGGCTTGGGAACGCTTAGGCTTTATTCAAGTACGGCAGCGAGGCAGTCATGCTATTTTGAAGAAACAACTACCGATCGATGATGAGTCGAATCCTCAAGGTGCGATCGAGGTTGGTTGTGTAGTACCAGTGCAGCGGAAAACTTTGGCAGTTGGAACCCTCAAAAGTATTTTAAATTAGGCTGGAATTTCTGTTGAAGATTTTTTGAGCAATCTTTAGATATATTGAAAGGGCGATTCCCTACCCTTCGGGATAGTTCGGCTAAACAATGGAGGATAAAGCTATGTCATCAAGGGCGTTACCGAAGCCCTCGAAGAGGATCGCAACTTTGGTCAAAATGATGGAATCTTTGCCAGAAACTCTGCAAGATAGAGTTGTTCAACACCTGCGAGAATATATTCTCAAATCAAATAACCAGCAACTATCGGAGTGTTTGATTTATGCTAATTGAGAAGATCGTTCAAGAACTACAAGACATTCCCGAAGACAAACTTGCAGAAATCTATGACTTGATTCACTACTTTCGCCTCGGATTAGGACGAGAACAGCCACAGCCTCGCACGCCTGGTTTACTGACAGGAAAACTCGGTGATACTTTTTTTGAGCCCCTACCATTCGAGGAACTCGAACAATGGGAATAAGCTATCTCATTGACCTACGATACAGCTTTTCATACGGGACTGATTGAAGTTATTCCCGCCGCCGAATCAAGAGTATGAGCATAGAAAGGGCGATCGCACTTTTGGGAATAAGGGCGAGCTCACTTTTTAGCGATCGCATATGAAAGAGAGTTAATGGGGATGGGATAAGGGCGATCGGGCTTCAGGAAAATAAGGGCGATCGCACTTGCTGTGACAGTGTTATCCTAGATAAAAGAGCGATCGGAATAGGGAGGAAAAAATTTTGTCAACTATCACCGATATTGGCACTTTAATTAGCCGCAATCCTGACATACACGGTGGCTGTCCAATTATTGCCGGGACGGGTGTTACAGTCCGGCGCATTGCTATTTGGTACAAGCAAGGTTTGAATGCGGAAGAAATTGGCGATCGCATCGGGCATTTAACTCTCACCCAAGTTTATGCAGCTTTGACTTATTATCATGCTAACCGAGAGGAAATTGATGCTGACATTGCAGCGGAAGAAGCAGAAGGATCTCGAATAGAAGCATTGAATGCCGAGGGTCAGATTCAAAAGCAGTCGAGCGATATAGCTTTAGAAATACCAACACTAGCAAACTATCCCAGTCGCCGAGAATTTATGCAATTGCCGCTTGAAGAGAGACGAAATATTTTAGAAAGACAAGCTGAGGTAATGTTGCAACATTACCAGGAAGATAGAGAATGGCAAGAATTAGAAGCAGGAGATTTAATTGACTACTAACTCTCCTTCTCCTAAACGGGGTGATATTTGGTTGGCTAATTTTGACCCAACAGTGGGAGCAGAAATCAAAAAAATCCGTCCCGCTGTAGTGGTAAGTTCTGATAGTGTTGGTAAATTACCACTGAAATTGGCTGCACCGATCACAGATTGGAAAGAATATTATGCTGGCAATATCTGGCACGTTAAGATTGACCCAGATATTGCTAATGGTTTAACGAAAGTTTCCGCAGTGGATGTGTTGCAATTGCGGGGTATGGATGTACAAAGATTCATTCGTAAAATCGGAGAACTTACGACTACTGATATGGAGGAAATTGCCAGGGCGATCGCCGCTGTAGTAGAGTATCAATAGTTACTTATCAAGAGCGATCGCACTTGACTCAAGGAAGGGCGATCGCTGACTTACAACTTAGCATTCCCAGGTTACGGAGTCAGAAGGCAACTATGGTTTAGCAGCTTCAACCACATCCTTAACCATTGTAATTGCCTCTTTGATTGTCATTTGACCGCTTTCTACGGCCCTAATTAAATCCTGAGCGTCTTTCGGGCTAATTAAATTGAGCCTGACGGGTTCTTTCAACGAAACAATAAATTTAGTTTTATCGCTGTCTTGCAGGTTAGAGGCTTTTTCTTTGGCTTCAATATCTCTTAGCTGTTCTTTTAAGTTTTTAAGTATTTCTGCTTTTTTTCCCTGGTCAGAAGTGCCATCAAATAACATTCGTTTTACCCCTACAAGAGCAGCAGCACCTAAAGCTGCACCGCCAACAACTAATCCTACGGGAGGTGCAACGACCCACAACCCCAATAGAACTGGTACACCACCGAAAGCTGCCACCGCCGCACCAGCACCGGCAGCCCCCACCACACCAATGCCAATATCTGCTAAAATCCCTAATTTATCATGTGGGTTTTTTTCCAGTTGCTCTATTGACTTCAGAATTTGCTCTTTGGTTGGTGTTTTATTTGCCGACATATTCGACCTCAATTTTTTTGCTAATTTTGGCAGTTAAGCAGTGATGACGTTGCGGAAAATCGTATTGAAAACGTCTATCAGCAGTTGAAAAAATGCTTTGGCAATCTCAATAATGCTTTGAGCAATTCCAATAATTCCATCATCAGATACCTCTTTGCCTTGGGCGCGTTGATCGAGTCGGTGGCCGGCTATTGCACCAATTGGGATACCCAGCACTGTTGCCAAAGGTGCTAATAAGGGGCCGACAAATGGTATCGAATTTGCCAAAATTCCTACAACGACGCCAACAGCAGCCCCGATCGCTAAATTAGGATGTGCTTTGACAAATTCTATGATTTTAATGAGGAGAATTTTGCCGATGAGTAAAACTTTGTTACCAGCTTTTTTCGTGTATGTGGCAAGTTCATGCAGCCGGATCGAGACTTCATGCGGCAAGCCGGTATCATTTAACCACACATACAAGTCGCTGCTACTCATTGCATCAGCATCGACTTGCCAGAGAGCCATTTTTAAATTAGCTTGAGGTAGGGATAATGCACTAGACATGATTTTTTATCCTATTGTAAATTACAAAATTTTTCCGAACATTTCACGAGTCTCAAAGCCCCTAATTTAATTTTAAGTTAATTTTTATGTAGTGTAAAGTAGGATAATGTCACAAATTGCCAGTAGTTGATAAAATTAGCTAGCGGTTCAAAGTCATATTTTGCCCTCCTTAGTCAGAAAAAGTCAGAAAAAGTCTGATAGAATAGATAAAACCTCCTACACCTACCCAATCAATGGATGTTCAAGAACTCTTAAAGTTTGCGGATGGCTTGGTGTTCACTAAGATCGGCAAACACCTAGACGATCTGCAACAGGCAGTAGTACGGGGAACTTGGCAAGGTAAAAGATACTCCGAAATTTCCAAAGAGGTTCATTGTACTGAACGCCATGTCAGAAATGTTGCCTCAAAGTTATGGCAAACTCTTTCAGAAATATTAGATGAAGATGTAATGAAATCAAATTTGCGCTCCACAATGGAGAGGTATGAATTTTCTAAAATTTCAAATTCTGGTTATTTTAACCTTGTCCACAAAGGGAATATAAACGTTTGCACAGAAACGCCACACCCTCCAACAACTCCCCAAAACTCACCCCCAACACAAACCTCAACTGAAGACGACACCCAACCAAAACTGCGACTCGATTTAAGAGACGCACCGGAGCTCAAAACCTTCTACAACTACCCCAACTCACCCCTCACCGCCCTCGAAAATGCGATCGCCCGCCAAAACTGCCGCCTCCTCACCATCACGGGCATGACAGGCACCGGCAAAAGCGCGATCGCCCGTAACCTCATCCCCCAAATTCAATCTCAATTCGATCGCATCATCTGGCGCAGTCTCCGCACCTCCCCACCCCTCGAAACCACCCTCAAAACCCTCATTCAATTTCTCTCAAATCAACCAGAAATTAACATACCCGCCAACACCGACACTCAATTGTCAATTCTAATAGAAACATTGCGCGAAAATCGCTGTCTCATCGTACTTGATGACGTGCAGCAAATTCTCAGCAGCGGGCAACTTGCAGGAAATTATAAACCCGGATATGAAAACTACGGAACCCTATTTAAACTCATCGGCGAAATTCCCCACAATAGCTGCTTAATCCTCAATAGTTGGGAACCTCCCTCAGACATTCTCACCTTCACCGACGATAATTCAGCAGTATGTTTATTGCCGCCGTTAACAGGTTTAGGTGAAGCCGCCACAGAAATCCTGAGAGAAAAGGGTTTGTTGGATGAAGAAACATGGCCAGAATTGATTGAGCTTTATCAAGGTAATCCCCTGTGGTTAAAATTAGTCGCTCAAACCATTAACAACTTATTTGGCGGTAGAGTTTCTCAATATTTAAGCTATCAACCAGTATTTTTAGGTGACGAATTGACACCGATATTGCAGCAGCACTATCAGCGGTTGTCGGAAATAGAAAAACAGGCGATCGGCCTAATCAGCAATGAAAGTGAACCTGTTTTGCTTACCCAATTGATGGCAAAATGTCAAGGGTCACAACGCGAATTACTTAAAGGAATTCAATCTTTAGACAGACGGGGAATAATTGCAAAATTGAGCTGCGAAGCTGAAACCGTTTTCACGATTCCACCTGTGTTAAAACAGTATGTTAAAATGGTTGCAGAATAGATACCACCTTGATTAATTGGCGGTTGAAACCGCTACTACACAAACGAAGTCCGCCTTCGCGGACTAATAAATAAGGGATATTTAACCCGGATTTGGTATTAAATATCTAGCTAAATGAGAGCCAAATATGACCGCAACTCAAACCCAACCTAAACAAATGCTCACTTTCGATCGATTCATCAAGCAACTTCCAGATGAAGACGGACGCTATGAACTTGTTAATGGAGAAATTGTTAAAATATTACCAACAATCAGACTGCACGAAAATGTAGCTGATTTTATTGAAAATACTTTCCAAGACGAGGTGAAACGCCTCAACCTGAATTACAGGGTATCTGGCAGAATTGTAGTCAGGACTTTCAGCCCAAATGGTCAAGAACAAGGCCGCCATCCCGATCTTACTGTAGTAGACAAAACCCTCTGGGAATCGCAGCCATTCGCTTACTCAGCACTAACTGAACCCCCACAATTAGTGGTAGAAGTTGTCTCGACAAATTGGGAAGATGATTGTATCGACAAGCTGGATGAATATCAGCGGCTGGGAATTCCTGAATATTGGATTGTCGATTATTTAGCTTTGGGAAGCAGAAACTATTTGGGAAACCCGAAAGAACCGACTGTTTTTGTTTATCTACTTGATGAAAATGGGGTTTATCAAATGACTGCTTACCGAGGCACTGAGCGAATTATATCTCGAACTTTCCCAGAATTAGCCCTGACAGCAGAGCAAGTGTTAGATGTATGATATCAAATCTGGGGAAAAGATAAGGACACAGCATTGCTGATTGGTTTAAACTTAACTTCAAAAGTAGTATGAGTATATCATCTGACTATTAGCCCTTCGATCCCCCCTAACCTGCCTTAAAAAGGGGAGTAGGGGGTGGGACAAGAGTATTCAAAGTCCCCCTTCTTAAGGGGGATGTAGGGGGATCGAGACTAAGCTACCCGTGAGAAATACAGAGGGTTTTAGTCTTAAATTGACATCAACAAGCATTGTTGTGTCCCTATCAATAATATCAAATTTGATTAAATCAACATAACCGCCAAAATAGTTAACCCTCAAGATTTTTTGGGGCTAACAAGCGCGATCGCACAACGCCCAGATCCGGTTGAATGCTAGACAAACGCTGACGGACTGAATCTGCTAATTGCTCGCGATAATTGAGATAAACTTCTACTGCTTCTTGGTGTCGGAGATAATACCCGATCGCACTATACACATCCGATAATGACAGAGTTGAATAACGCTGCACAATAGATTCCGGCGGCACACCATCCTGAAAAGCTCGAATCACCAATTCCAGCAAAACTCTTGAGTTTCCCACCCGAATAGCTCCTGTCGCATCTTCTCGGAAAGGAGGCGCTTCAACTTCTAAAACAAGATTCATTTATTAATATCCCCCAAAATTACGATCGTATTCAACCGCCGAATCATCTTAAATAGGACTAAGGGCAAAGAAACCCGGTTTCTTAGGAAAATCTGGTTGGGCGACGAGAAATCTGTGAAGAAACCGGGTTTCTGACCCCGCAAAAAACCATAAATTATTTGCCGGAATGCTTCGCCCCTACACTAAATCTAATGACTAATGACTAATGACTAATGACTAATGACTACGATCGCATCGCCGCCTTTTGTTCCGCCTTCAAATCGCGGTTGCTAGCAGCCGCCAACTCCGCATCCAACAAAGTTTTACCAGTCGCGGCCAAATACACATCATCCAAACTCGGCCGAGATTGAGCAATCCCAAACGCAGGCAATCCCGCATCTTTCAATGCTTGCTGAATGCTCACCAGCGCGTCACTTTGGGCACTCACTACCAAATTGAGAGAATTTCCTTGGGCGCTGTTGATAATTACTTCCTGTACAAAAGGCAGAGATTGCATTAAAGCTTGGGCTTTTTGGGCTTCTTCCAGTGGCGAAAACTCCCGAATCCGCAGAGTCACCCGATCGCCCCCAACCCGATTTTTCAACTCCTCCGGCGTACCCTGTGCAATTACCGTACCCTTGTCAATAATCGCCACGCGATCGGCCAAAGCATCCACTTCTTCGAGATAATGACTCGTAATCAAAACCGTAGTACCTTCCTCCCGCAAGCGCCGCAGGAAATCCCACACCACAACCCGACTTTCAATATCGAGCCCCACAGTCGGTTCGTCTAACACCAAAACATCCGGCTGGTGCAGCAATCCAGCCACCAAGTCGAGGCGCTTGCGGATACCGCCGGAATAAGTACCAGTCTTTTTATTTTCCCACTCCTCCAAACCCAGGAGTTTCACCATTTCGTCAATCCGCCCTTTAATCGTGTGGCGCGGTAAATGGTAAAGGGCTGCTTGCAGTTGCAGGAGTTCCCGGCCCGTCAACACCTTATCGAGAGCCACTTCTTGAGCCACGTAGCCTAGTCTCTGTCGAGCAATTCTCGGCTGGTTGACAGCGCAAATACCAGACACTTCAATGCGTCCGCTGTCTGGCGATGTTAAAGTACAAAGTACCCGCAGGGTTGTGGTTTTGCCTGCACCGTTGGGGCCTAGCAAACCAAATATTTCCCCCGGTTCTACCTTGAAGGAAACATCTTTAACGGCTTCTACAGTGCCGTAGCGTTTCTGAAGATTTTCAATTAAAACGGCGGGAGCCATATATTTTGGGGATGAACTGGTTGTTAATATTTTGACACTTTCGGGTTCAAATTGCAGAATGGTCGATCGACCAATGCCAGTTCCTTGTAAATTTAGGAATGAGAATTAAATAACTTACCATTTTTATTGTTCTTGTGGGATGGGCGTCCCGCCCGTCCAGGACGGGCGGGACGCCCATCCCACAATTATGTGTAAATTATTTAATTCGCGATCCTTAACTTGTACGGGCGGGTTCGGCCAACCATCTACAGCCTAAAACCAATAATCTCGTACCCGCCCTCAACCAACGCTCAATCCGGGGCCTGTTTATCGGATACCGCGTTTTGTTTATTTTTATACGATTGAATTTTTTGCAAAAATAATGAGTTTTGAGGTCACTCTAACTTTTGGGCGATCGACTCAAAACTCATTATTTTTCAACAAGTAGAGATGCACCCAAAACCTGTTATTTTATAATTATCTCTACCTAGAGGGTGATGCCGATCGCGATTTTAATAATTTAACGCCGATCTTAAATACATCAAACTGTCAGACCCACTTTGAAACGCGAAAAACTTCCCCTAGTGGCAAGTTCTACTTTTAACTCCCGATCGGGAGTTGGATGGCGCGGGTTTAATCGATAATTTTTACCCAACCGCGGCGCACGTTGTACAGCAGTCGGTTGATGATGGCATACTCATCTTCATTCAGCGTTCTTTCTAAGAGCGCGGATCTGAGCTGTCTCCGGTCGTGGCGAGTCACGACGCTGGAAAACATCACCTGACCAAATAATTCTTCGAGTGTCATGTGGGAAACTGACATGATAAACCTCCTAATTGATTGAGATAAATAAAATTTTCACGGCTCGTTGTATTTATATTATGCTATGGGGGAGCGCCAATTTAGGCGATCGAAAACATTGACACCGTGTGATTTTTAGGCTAAAAATCTGTGACCGAGACTTTGAGGCAAAGTGACTCGGATCTTTTTAATTTGTGATTCCTGTCACTGATGTTGAAGTCATTAGTCATTAGTCATTAGTCATCAGTCATTAGTCATTAGTCAGTAGGGGCGGTGCCAAGAGTGCTCGCCCTCCTGCCGTCATCAGTCATTAGTCATCAGTCATGTTTTGCTGTCGCCTCCGAGCTTTCCGTACAAGGTCATCAGGAAGAAGGGAGAGGGAAGAGGGCCGATCGGGCGATCGACAAAACTCCGCCACCCGCCATTGCTCTCAATCCCTTACTAATCCGTTCTCAACATCATTTTCGCCTCTGTCAATTTTCCAACTAATTGAGGCATCGGTCAATAGTTGCCACCACCGACTCGGCCAATTCTTTGAGCGCGTAACCCCCCTCCAAACCAAAAGCAATGCGGCGGGTGACTTGCAAGCAATATCCGGTAAAAGTACCGAAATCTGACGGGGCCAGATTCATGCTCGCCAGCGGATCGGACGCATTAGCGTCGTAACCTGCACTGACAATTAACAAATCCGGTTGAAAATTTGACAAAAACGGCACCACAAGAGATTCAAAAGCGCTCCGATATTCAGCGATGCCGCTACCCGGATACAGCGGAATATTCAGCACGTTGTTGTAGCTGCCGTCTTCGTCTGCATCTCCCGTTCCCGGATAGCCCGGAGATTGGTGCAGGGAACAGTAGGCAATTTGCCGGCTGTTTTCCACCAAGGATTGAGTGCCGTTACCGTGGTGCACGTCCCAGTCGAGAACGGCTACGCGGTTGACTCCCGGCTGTTCCAGGGCGTAGTGAGCGGCGATCGCAGCATTGGAAAACAAGCAAAAACCCATCGCCCTGGCGTTTTCGGCATGGTGTCCCGGCGGCCTGGCCAGCACGAAAGCTGGTGCGTTTCCTGCCAGCACTCGATCGACCCCATCGAGCCAAGCACTCGCCGCCAGCAGCGCTACATCGTAACTTTCAGCAGAAATCGGCGTATCGCCGTCGAGGTAGCCGCCTCCTTGAAGAGCCAAATGTTCGACTTCTTTGATGTATCTGGGCGCGTGAACTTTTTTGAGCGCCGCCAGCAGTTCCGGTTCGCGATCCGCCAGTGGCGTAGGCAGTTGCCACTCAATGCGATCGGCCCAGGGAGCAGCTAACAGAGCATTGGCGATCGCCGTTAAACGTTCTGGTCGCTCTGGGTGAAGCATTCCAGTCTTGTGCAGCAAAAAATCTTCGGAGTAGATGACAGGTAGCATCGGCAGATATTAGATTGAAGAATTGAAGAATTGAAGAATTGTCTGTTTGCTTCTATTCGGCAGAAAGCTTTTTGAAATTTTCATTGCGCTCTGGGAACCCTTTTAATTTAGAAGCATCTGAATCTTTGTATTTTTTTTTGTTTGAGTCCCAGCAATTCAAGAGAACGAAAAGCCGACACAACCCGTGCGAACTCTTGAATATCACCCATTAAACCTTGCCCGGTCGATGCTTTATTTAAAATTTTTAGATACCCCTCAAAAAAACTCACCAAAGCATGAAACCAGACCGCCTTAAAAAACCTTTCTAGCTTCGGCAAATTGATGACTAAATCACCAACTACCAAATCATCAATTGTCCTCGTTTCGTCGCCGAATTTTTCTGGCAAATTTTCCATAAACTCCAAGGCAAATTGTGATATAATTTTAGGAGTAATTTGCAATATTTGGCAGCTCTACTGAATCCAAACCGATTTTATCGCATTTTTGAGATTTATAGCGGTCAAATTTAAAGTTTTAACGGAGTTTTTCAACCTATGAGTATCTCTGAGTCGCGGATAATCCCGACGGATCTCGGTGGTGAGATGTCCCGATCGTACTTGGAATACGCCATGAGCGTAATAGTCGGTCGGGCGCTACCAGATGCGAGGGACGGTCTCAAGCCCGTTCACCGACGCATTCTCTACGCCATGAACGAATTGGGCTTGACTCCCGATCGACCATTCCGCAAATGCGCCCGCGTCGTCGGGGAGGTGCTCGGTAAGTATCACCCCCACGGAGATACAGCGGTTTACGATGCGCTGGTGCGGATGGCTCAAGATTTCTCCATGCGGGAACGCCTGATCAACGGCCACGGCAACTTCGGCTCCGTAGACAACGACCCGCCCGCTGCCATGCGGTACACCGAATGTCGCCTCACAGCTTTGACTAGCGACTCCATGCTGCGCGACATCGACTCGGAAACAGTAGATTTCGGCGACAACTTCGACGGTTCCCAACAAGAACCCCTCGTGCTCCCCGCACGCATCCCCCAAATTTTGCTCAACGGTTCCTCCGGGATTGCCGTCGGGATGGCCACCAACATTCCGCCGCACAACTTGGGCGAAATAATTGACGGTTTAATAGCGCTAATCCACAATCCAGGAATTACCGACCTGGAATTGATGCAGTACATTCCCGGCCCGGACTTTCCCACCGGAGGGCAAATTCTCGGCAGAGGCGGCATTCGCGATGCTTACACCACCGGGCGCGGTTCGATTACCATGCGCGGAGTCGCCGGCATTGAAACCATCGAACACGCCGGCCGCCCCGACAAAGAAGCAATTATTATCACCGAACTGCCTTACCAAACAAACAAAGCAGCGCTAATTGAGAAAATTGCCGAACTTGTCAACGACAAAAGATTAGACGGAATTTCCGACATTCGCGACGAAAGCGACAGAGACGGAATGCGGATCGTAATCGAACTCAAACGCGATGCCTATCCCCGCGTCGTCCTCAACAACCTCTACAAACAAACACCGCTCCAATCAAACTTTGGAGCCAATATGTTAGCGCTAGTAAATGGGGAACCCCAACTGCTGACGCTCTCGCAATTCCTCAATGTCTTCCTAGACTTCCGCATTGAAACAATTACTCGCCGGACTCAATACGAACTCCGCAAAGCAGAAGAACGCGACCATCTCCTGCAAGGGTTATTAATTGCCCTAGACAACTTAGATGCAATTATTCACCTAATTCGCGCCGCTGCCGACTCCGCAGCAGCCAAACAAGAATTGATCGATAATTACGGTCTTTCCGAACAGCAATCTGACGCAATTCTGCAAATGCAGCTACGGCGCTTGACAGCCTTGGAAGCGCAAAAAATTCAGCAAGAACACGAAGAACTGCGAGCTAAAATCGCCGATTTGGAAGATATTTTAGCGCGCCGGGAACGCATCTTAGAAATCGCCGAATTTGAAGCAGTCGAAATCCAAACCAAAATCGCCACTCCCCGGCGCAGCGTCATCGAACACGCCGAAGGAGAAATCGATGAAAGAGATTTAATTGCCAACGAACAAGCAATTATTCTGATCACAGAACAAGGCTACATCAAGCGGATGCCGATCAGCACTTTCGAGGCTCAAAGTCGCGCAACTCGCGGCAAAGCAGGCGCGAAAATGAAGGAAGATGACGGAGTAGAACATTTCCTTTCTTGTTGCGATCACGACAGCGTTTTGTTCTTCAGCGACAGGGGCGTAGTTTACTCTGTCAAAGCTTATCAAATTCCTGTCTGTTCGCGGACTGCTCGCGGCACTCCCGTGGTGCAACTGCTGCCGATTCCTATAGAAGAAAAAATCACTTCTATGGTGTCAGTGACAGAATTTACCAGCGAAGAATATTTGGTGATGCTGACTCGCGGCGGCTACATCAAGAAAACCGCACTTTCTGCTTTTGGCAACATCCGCACTAACGGTTTGATCGCGATTTCTCTGGAAGAAGGCGACCAACTGCGCTGGGTGCGGAGAGCAAAAGTTGGCGACAGCATCATCATCGGCACGCGCCAAGGTATGGCGATTCATTTCCGCACGAATCACGAACAGTTGCGCCCTGTCGGCCGCGCGACTCGGGGTGTAAAATCAATGAAATTGCGATCGGGCGATGAGCTGATCAGCATGGACATTTTACCGAGTTCAATTATTGCCGAAATTGCTGAATTGGTAACGGGAGAATCGGAATTTGAAGGAGCAGAAATTGCTCTGCTAGAAACGGGAGAATTGGAATTTGAAGGAGCAGAAATTGCTGAACTGGAAACTGAAGATGTGGAATTTGAAGAGGAAGAATTAGAACTGCAAGCCGAGGAAATTGAAGGCGAAGATGCCGAAGAACTTCCCGCAGTTAGCAGCGAAGTTCCCTCGGTGTTGGTAATCACTAGCAACGGCTACGGCAAGCGGGTTCCAGTTTCTCAATTCCGCCTGCAAAGACGCGCTGGCAAGGGATTGACTGCTACTAAATTCAAGTCGAAAAAGGCTAAGGATTACGTGGCTGCGCTGCGAATTGTCAACGACAGCGATGAGTTGATGATTATTACCAACCGAGGTATTATTATCCGTCAGGCTGTGAGTGCAATTTCTACTCAATCGCGCACAGCAACGGGTGTGCGGGTGCAGCGGTTGGATGAGGATGATTCGATTGTAGCTGTGGCTTTGGTGCCGGCTTCGGGTGAAGAGTCGATCGAAGAATCGGCATCTGAGGAAGCGACAGAGGAGTCATAGATTAATAGTTTGTAGGGTGCGCTGCGGTGCACCATTGGTGTCAACTTAAGGTCTGATGTAGTACCAGTCTGCTGTCTGACGATTGGTGCCAGATCCCCCCTTAGCTTGCCCCCTACTCCCCCTTAAAAAGGGGGGGACAGAGTATTCTCAAAGTCCCCCTTCTTAAGGGGGATTTAGGGGGATCGAGACTACGCTAAAAGCAAAATTTTCAAGTATTCTAGGCTTAGGTTGACACCAATGAAATCTTCCCTCAAAAGTCAAATATTTTTTCCGGTGAGGTAATGATGAGTCAACTCCAAACCAAACTACTAACTGATACCTGGGTTACAGCGACTTGGGATGAATATATAGAAATTATTAAACAGCCGGAGTACGATCGAGCAAAATGCTACTACTACAACGGACAGTTGAGGATTGAAATGGCAGCAGTCGGGGCCGATCATGCTGATGACAACGGAATTATCGTCATCTTAATCAATTTATTTGGCATTGCTAAAGGTATAAAAATGAGACTGCTGGTCAACTGTAGCTACGCCAAAACAGGTGTCAGAGGCGCTCAACCTGATGCTTCTTACTACATCGGAGACCGGGTACAAATGGCACCTCGCGGCAGTTCGGTAGTGAATTTAGATAGCGCAGTTTGCCCAGATTTAGCAATTGAAATTGCCGACAGTTCTCTCGTTGACGATTTGGGAACAAAAAGAATGATTTATGAAGAATTAGGAGTGTCTGAGTATTGGGTAGTAGACGTACAAAAAGCGCAAGTTATTGCTTTCAAAATAATTGCTAACCGTGGAAGCGAACGTCTGACGGAATCTCAAGTTTTGCCGGGGCTAAAAGTTGCTTTATTAGAGGAAGGTTTGCGCCGCAGTCGCCAGACGGACAATACAGAAGTAGGCAACTGGTTTTTAGAGGAAGTTCGCGAGAATCCTCAATAGTGCGCGCGGCGTAGCTATCCCGTGAATCGACCTTTCGCAGTTTTCAACCCAATCATGCAGAAACCGAGTTTTTATAGAAAAAAGTATCGTTATTGCGATCGTTTCTGGTATAAAAACCCAGTTTCTTAAGGTTTACTGCATAAGTCGTGAATCAGGATCTTTCACGAGATGTTTTGGGTAAGTTATGACAAATAAATTTTTCGTAAGTCTTCTAAACCGTCAACTGTTAACAAGCTAGAAGTTATAGTTTGCAGCAAATTTAGATCGTCAATGGCAGAAATTTCTCCAAAAATATCTAACCCTGCATTTCCAAACTTAAGCTGTAAACCTAACTGAATCCCTTGCAGTAAAGCTTGTTTTGTCTGATTTTGAGCCTCAGTTAATTGTAATTGAGTTTGAGATAACTGTACCTCAGATTCAGTTAACTGTGACTGAGTTTGAGAGAGTCTGGCGGCTAATTCCTCCACAGTAGGAATAACATTACCCTCAGCATCGCACCATCTCAGCCAAGTATCGCTGACGCTTTCAAAGACACCACGCCAGAGGGTTAAACCTAAATCGACTAAGGGAAACCAAGTATCGGTTTTCGGTACGTAACGCCCGCCTTGTAATTGAAAAATCTGTAAAGGGCGATCGCTCAATTCACCAAGAGGATCGTAAACAACATAATACATTACACCCATTAGGGCATAATCAGTAAATTTGCTACCCAATTCATTCCCCGGAGTCGGAGAAACAATTTCGATCGCAATTTCGGGAGGTTTACCAAATTCCCAGAGTAAATAGGAACGAACATCTCGCCGATCCCAACTATCCGCAACAGTCACATTTAAACTGAGGAATATATCAGGAACAATCGCCGGATGCCGAACAGTGCGGAAGATACCCACATTGGCTGCGACAATGAAAGGAATACCATCATTTAACTCATATCCAGAGAGAACTTCCGTAAGCAGTCGCTGTTGTTTTTCGTTAATGAAACTATCCAACGGAGTATCGTCTTCTTGTACGAGTTGTGTGGTATCGGGGTATTGACTGGGGTCAAGAGTTATCTGCTCAGACATGGCTGATTTGGCTGGGGTTTAATCAAAATTCAGATTGAGCGATCGTCCTGCGATCATTTTATCTCAATCTGGGTATGTTGTGTCAACTGTTAACAACTTGTAGGGCAGTGACTGCACTCTCGCTCTAGCGACTAAAAGCAGAGAAATACTTGACAAACGAGCGGATAATTGCTATAGCATAATATAATCAAAAAGTTAATAGCAAAAGTCTGTAAAAATGCCTTATTTAACAGCAGCAAACGACATCAAAGCAGTCATTTCTCAATTTTCGCAAGCTAAAATACTGTGGGTTGACACAGAAATAGCAGACTATAAATCCAACCCCAGATTATCTCTGATTCAGGTGTTAGCTGACTCCACAGATTCGAGTGGAGATGGTACTTTTCTACTAGATGTCTTGGATAAACCTGAATTGGCCAAAGATTTCATCAACCAAATCATGGTCAATCCAGATATTGAAAAAGTCTTGCACAACGCCAGCTATGACATCCGATTTCTAGGCAATGATGACGCTCAAAATGTCACTTGCACATTAAAAATGGCGAGAAAGATTCCAGCTTACATTCTGCCCTTACCTAATCGACAACTCAAAACTTTAATAGAAACACTTTGTGGCATTGCTTATGTAGATAAAACAGAACAAAGCGGCGATTGGGCAAAGCGTCCCCTGACCCAGAAGCAGCTAGAATATGCCAAAATGGACGCGGTTTATTTAGCTAAAGTGTACCGCCGCCTGCTAGAAATCCTTGAGCAGTGTTACCCCGATCCCGCCAGAGAAAACTTGACAGCATTGGGAGAAAAATATCAGGAAATAGAATCTCGGTGGAAGCCGCTAGATTCAGAAATTGCTGAAGTCAAAGAACGATTTAAAGCGGGGATGATGGCGCAAAAGCTCAAAGATAGTTCTTACTTTCAGCTTTCCAGTTCGATAACGATGAAAGTTGATTTTATGACGCTGGCTAGGCTGACGCAAACGGAGGGAATTGAGTTAAATTTTCCGGTGACGCTGACAAAAGAAATTCAAAAACAGTTAGGGGAAATCATCGCCGATCCATCTTTGGAAGTTGAGGATATTGCTAGTTGGCGGTTGAATTCCAACCTACAGCAGCGGCGGAAATCTACTAAGAAAATTGCGCCGCAACCGGAGACTGAGGATTTCACAGCATTGGGGGAAAGGTACAAAGAAATTTTGCCGGAATGGAAGTTGTTGGATTCGGAAGTTGAGCATCTAAAAGAGCGGATCAAAAAAGCAATGTTGGTGCAAAATAAGAGCAATACTCCTGAGTTTAAGTTATCTAGTTCTTCGATTTTGAAGGTAGATTTTGCTAGCTTGGCTAAACTGGTGCAATCTGCGGGAGTTGAGTTAGAT
>NZ_JBARVX010000176.1:0-1727 GCF_049646505.1 Microcoleus sp. | reverse complement strand
CGATAGTGTCGGGCAGTACGAATCGTACAATTGTTTTACTATGCCGGATTTGTACCACGTCGTCAACGGCATTGAATTGTTCAGCCCTAAATTTAATGTTGTGCCGCCGGGAGTTAACGAAAGCGTGTATTTTCCTTACACGCGGATCAAAGACCGGGTGCAGGGCGATCGCGATCGGCTCAACGAACTCCTATTTACCCTAGAAGATCCGGAACAAGTCTTCGGAAGACTCGACGACCCGCAAAAGCGCCCTTTATTTTCGATGGCCAGGCTCGATCGCATTAAAAACATGACAGGCTTGGCAGAATTGTTTGGCAAAAGCCCAGAATTGCAAGAAAAATGCAACTTAATTCTCGTAGCCGGCAAACTCAGAGTCGAAGAAACCGAAGACTACGAAGAAGCAGAAGAAATTAAAAAGCTCTACACAATTATCGAGCAATACAACCTGCACGGAAAAATTCGCTGGCTGGGAGTGCGCCTTTCCAAAAGCCTGTCCGGCGAAATCTACCGGGTAATCGCCGACGGCCAAGGTATATTTGTTCAGCCAGCTTTATTTGAAGCTTTCGGTCTGACAATTCTCGAAGCAATGATTACCGGCATTCCCACTTTCGGAACCCAGTTTGGTGGCCCCCTAGAAATCATTCAAGACGGGGTAAATGGGTTTTATATCAACCCGACCAACCACCAGGAAACCGCCCAAAAAATTCTCGATTTTTTATCGAAATGCGAACACACTCCGAACTATTGGTATGAAATTTCAACGCGAGGAATCGACCGAGTTTACAGCACTTATACCTGGAATATTCACACAAACAAGCTGCTAACCTTGGCTAAAACTTACGGTTTCTGGAACTATTCGTCTAAGGAAAATCGCGAAGATATGCTCCGCTACATAGAAGCGCTGTTGTATCTGATTTACAAGCCGAGAGCTAAGGCTTTATTGGCAGAACACGCAAAGCGGTAATTGGCGAGTTTTGCTGCATCGGTCGCCGGTTGAGACCGACAACTTTGCCTCCGGTCAATAAACTTTGTACAAGACCTGCTTGTAAAGATTTGTGAATGAAAGCAGGTTTGGTACGATCGGAGTTAGGCTAATATTAATTCTGAAAAATATTGCTACACATAAAATGCAGGCAGGTATCAGTAGGGACAAAGTAATCCTTTGTCCGGTGGGGACAAGTAGGGTTTTTACTAATTTGTACAAGATTGATAATTGTAGCAATACATTTTTGAAGGGGGTCTAAAAAATCGTTTTTTAGGAAAACATCGGTTTTGGTAACGAAGTATCTCGGAATCAACTCGGTTTGTGAGGAAGAGTGCGAACCCGTCCTTAGCGAAAAACTGTCTCCATTACCAAAATTTCTAAAGGCACGAGCAGATATTTCTCAGAAAGCGATCCGGGTAATACAATGAGATTGAGAAACATGAAAACAGGAAAACCTTGTCAAACTTTACCAACAGGATAAAACTTATGCGTTTAACTACTGTGACGATTTTTAGCTTGCTAGCTCTGCTCGCTCCTGGGTTGAGCCCAAAGGCAAATGCAGCCTTCGACTCCAAACCCTTTGTGCAGGAACAATACCGCAGAGACTTTGTGAGTCCCGCCGATCCTGGTGCGTCTGCACAGCCGGAGGCAAATTCTCAAGGAGGTATGTTTAATAAGCCTTTTTATTCAGGGGAGCAGCAGCCTGTGAGAAAGGAAAAAACTATTTCGGCGGGTGCAGACG
>NZ_JBARVX010000175.1:0-12388 GCF_049646505.1 Microcoleus sp. | reverse complement strand
TAAGTGCTTTCGCTCGACCATTTCTCGTAAGTCGAACTGCCACTCTCTGTTTTGCGACCATCTTTATAAGTGGTAACTGTCTGTGAATTCCGAGTCCGGGAGGTATCGCTACTGTTAGACGAGTTGGCATTACTGCCCTCGGTACTGCTGTTATTTTTACTGGCTGCTATTGTCGATTCGTCGCTGGTGCTTTGAGTCGTGTAAGCATCAACCTTATACTCGTTCTCCCACTGAGCATTATTCTCGGAGTAATTTTCTTGCTCGTTTTTAGAACTAGGTTTTCCTGAACTGTTGCTGCTGGAATAATTTGACTTTCTGACGGAATAACTATCTCGATTGTGCCTGTTATTGTACGGCCCGTCTTTGTAGTTTTGGGTGTCATTGGTCTGGGTTACTGAGTAATTATTCCCTCGATTGTTTTGCCAGTATGATGGGCCGTTGCTGCTGTTGGTTTGTTGAGATTGATTGACAGTGTAAGTGTCTCGATTGCTCGTATTTTTTGACTTGCCATCATCGTAACTGCTGTTAGCATTACTGTTTCCTTCCGAATAAACATCGCGAGTGTTGCTGTTGACGGCTTTGCCGTTAATTGTAGAGTTATCCCAGGTTGAATTAATTACAGAATAGTTGTCGGCACTGTTATTAGTTTTGGAGAAACCGCTGGTATTGTTGCTTTGAGAATCAGATTTGCTAACTGTGGTTTCTTCGCCACTGTGAGTGTTATTAGCACTGGTACTGTTGCTGCTATTCGTCCAATCGGCTTTTCCTTGAACTTGAGTTGAACTGTTATTGACGGAACTACCAGTGGTGCTAGTAGTTTGAGTGTTTGAATTTGATTTGGAACCCCAATCATCTTGGCGGTTGCCGTTATTCACTGCATAGCCCGTACCGTATTGACTGTCGGATTGAGACTTGCTGTTGCGATAACTTTCTGAAGCATCGTTTCTGGTGTACGTGGGATTTGTATAGTTGTAAGAACTGCGGGATTTTTGATTGGATGAACTTTGGTCGGCGCGAGTACCTTCGTATTTAACTCGGCTGTAGTTTTGCTGCGATTGATTTTTGTTTTCTGTTGAGTTTTGGGAAAAGTTTTTGGTGGTGTAGGTAGCAGCATTTGTGCTGGAATTACTTGTGGATTCGTTCAAAGAGTTGCCTTTGCTGTTGGTTTTGACAGCACTTTTATCCCAGCTTGATTCTGTGTTTGAGAAGTTGCTATTAGTTTGAGAGTTGGTGATGGCTGTGCCGTTGGAATTACTGGTAGAGGTAGTTGTGTACGGCGCTAATTCTGTGGTATAAGAGCTAGTGCCTTCGTTGCTGTTTCCAGTTGAGGTACTGGTAGTTTTTGGCGTGCCGGGGGAGGTGTGTGCAGTTGCTCTTTCTGAGGGTTTGGCTGCGGTAGAATTGGCAGAGTTGTCGGTATTTGTACCAGCATCAATTAAGGGTTTTGTCAATAGTTTGGCATCTGCCAATACTGGAATTGTGGGGAGGGTTTCTGCTGCTGTAGCAATGGCTAATTCTGCGTCGAGAATTCCGTATCCTGTTCTTTCGTCCCATTCGGGTACGTCAATGTCTGTTGCTGTTTTCAGGAGGAGATTTTTGATTTGTTGGCGGCTTAGGGATGGGTTGGCTGCCCACATTTTGGAGATGGTATTTGTGACGAAAGCGGCGGCGATTGATGTGCCTTGTTTGGTTGCGGTTGTTGAAGTTTCTGCTGTTTGTGGAGTGCTGGTTGGTGCTAGGATATCTAAGCCGCCTCCGTAGCTGGAATAGGCGGCGCGGTTGTTATTTTCGGATGCGCCAACGGTGATGATGTTGTCGAATTCTGTGGATGCTTGTCCGAGGGCGGATAGGAGAGTTCCTTCGTTACCGGCGGCTGCTACAATCAGGATGTTGTTGTCTTTTGCGTATTGCAATGCTGCTGTTTCTTCTGCTGTCAGTTTGTGCCGTGTGGTTTGCGTGCCGTCGGGATTGATTTGGGTTAAGTCGAAGCTGAGGTTGATGAGGGCGTTGGGTTGTTTTGCAGCTTTGGCGCTGTCTACAAATTCTATCAGGGATTGCTGCCAGTTGCCGCTACCGGTTGCTCTTCCCAACCAAATAGTAGGAGATTGTTTTGTATTGCTTTGATTGTTGGAGTCGCTGATAATTCCTAAAATTGTGTCGCCGTGTTGGTTTCCTTCATTTTGTTGGAGTAGGGGATTATTGTCGCCGTCGATTACGTCTTTTCCTAGGATGATTTGGCTGTAGTTGATGTTGGGATTGTTGGCTGTGAAGCCCGTGTCGATGATGCCGATAAATGGTTGGTTTTGTTGGGAAGAATTGGGGATTGTTTCTGTTTTGCTATCTGTTTGTGTAGTTGTGTAATCGCTGGTGTTATTTTCGGTGTTGCTGGCGCTGGCAGGGATGGTAGTTTGAGAGGTTTCTGGCTGGTTGTTTGCGGGCGTAGGGGCTGCTGTTTCTGAAATGATGGTTGTTGTTGATGCGGATTCTGAGGTTTTAGCATTCCATTCGCCGCCGTCTACCAACTCGAAAGAAGCTGGATTTTCTCTGTCTGTCGGCAGATAATTTTCAGCGATGGCGATTTCGGGGATATCTGCAAGGGAGGTGCCCCCGTGCCCGCCCGCTTCCAACGCGACAGCATCAATGGATTCTAACTCGGAGGGCTGGGGATTTTGGCTGAATACTGTCTCTGCCCAAATGCGGTTGAGGTTTTCCCACATCTGGGCAATTTCTGCGTCTGAAAGTAGCGGTAAATTGTCAGCAGTTTCGCCGGCATTTTCGAGGCTGTCGATAAGAGTTGGGGAGGTGTTTTCAATTTCCCCAGTGAGAATGTCTGTGGATTCTGCGGGTATTGTCGCTATTTCTGGTTTATCTGGTTGGATAAAGACGGGTTTTTCAATTGTGTCACCTGTTATTTCGTCGATTTCTGTCTCAACAGGATTTGTCTGGAAGTTGGAAATTTCCGAAACAGTCGGCTTTTGAGTTTCTGTCGCTGGGGAATTTTCAGGTTTTGTTTCAGCCGGATTTGTCTGGGAATTGGAAATTTCCGAAACAGTCGGATTTTTGTCTTCAACTGCGGCAGATGTTTCGGGTTTTGTCTCGGAATTGGAAATTTCCGAAACAGTCGGATTTTTGTCTTCAACTACCGGGGAATTTTCGGGTTTTGTCTGGGAATTGGGAATTTCCGAAACAGTCGGATTTTTGTCTTCAACTGCGGGGGAATTTTCGGGTTTTGTGTCGGAGTTGGGAATTTCCGAAACAGTCGGGTTTTGAGTTTCTGTCGCTGGGGAATTTTCAGTTTTTGTCTCAGTCGAATTTGTCTCGGAATTGGGAATTTCCGAAACAGTCGGATTTTTGTCTTCAACTGCGGGAGATTTTTCAGGTTTTGTCTCAGCCGAATTTGTGTCGGAATTGGGAATTTCCGAAATAGTCGGATTTTTGTCTTCAGCTACCGGGGAATTTTCGGGTTTTGTCTCGGAATTGGGAATTTCCGAAACAGTCGGGTTTTGAGTTTCTGTCGCTGGGGAATTTTCAGATTTTGTCTCAGTCGAATTTGTCTCGGAATTGGGAATTTCCGAAACAGTCGGATTTTTGTCTTCAACTGCGGGAGATTTTTCAGGTTTTGTCTCAGTCGAATTTGTGTCGGAATTGGGAATTTCCGAAACAGTCGGATTTTTGTCTTCAGCTACCGGGGAATTTTCGGGTTTTGTCTGGGAATTGGGAATCTCGGAAACAGTCGGATTTTTGTCTTCAACTACCGGGGATTTTTCGGGTTTTGTCTGGGAATTGGGAATCTCGGAAACAGTCGGATTTTTGTCTTCAACTACCGGGGATTTTTCGGGTTTTGTCTCGGAGTTGGGAATTTCGGAAACAGTCGGATTTTTGGTTTCTGTCGCTTCGGCAGAATTTGTTGTCGGAGTTGTATCGGGTTTTTTGTCGTCTAATTTAGTCTCTGTTTTTGACGCCGCGTCAGCTATTAATTCTTTGCCTTTCTCTGATGTACGCCAATCGGAGTTTTTGGCAATTACATCATCCATTAAAATGACTTTAGGGGTTGCACCTTTGAGATAAAATATGATATCATTGTAATCAGCATCGCTTTCTTCGCTTATCCCCATATCTTCCATAACAAATATATTGCCGCCATTCACGACACGGGCAATTTGTCCTGGTTGAAAGGCATTGCTGGAATTAGCTGTCGCCATTGAAAATAAGGGTTTTTTGTCGCCGCCAATTCCTGGATTGTTGTATACTTCTTGTATTGTGCCGTTGGGAATTAGGATGATGCCGAATTCGTCTCCGGGAGTCATTGCGAAGGTTTTTATGCCTCGGTATTCTCCGATATTTAAGTTTTTTTCTCCCTCGAAACTAGGGAATTTCGCTGCTTCTGTAGTGTCGGAAATTGCGATGTAACCGAGTGAGGAGTTGCTGAGGGCGCGTCTGGCTGCTTCTAGTATAAATTCTTCGGAATCAGGAACAAATTCCTGCATTCCTTTGAGGCAGATAATTGCTAGTTCTCCTTGATACCAGCCTCCGTCTGATAGGTAGTCTATGGTGATTTTACCTGTTTCGTCTGCTTGGAAAAGGCCGGAGTCGAAAGTGATTTTATTTTGAGTTTCTGGTTGGGCTGTATTGCCTGTGATTGCGTCGGTTTGGGTGGTGGTTGCTGGTGTTTTTTCGGTGATGCTGTTGGTTGTTGGTGTTGAATCTTTGTTGAGGATGAAGCCGTCTATCTCTGCCTGTTTAGCAGGTGTTTCTGGGTTTTTATCGAGATTTTGGTGGTTTTCGGGTAATAGTTCGATGCTGGTGTTTGTGGAGGATGTTTCGTTGGTTATTAGGAGATTTTTCGGGGGGGGAAGAGTAGTTTTTTGTAGAATTAGCTAGTGGCAATTCTTCTGCAATGTGGGGAATGATGGAAGTATTGGTGGTTAGTGGGAGGGTAGATGCTTCGATTGGAGACATGATTTTTAGTTGTTTTTTTGATGGTGAAAGTGACTAAAATGTGCGGGATTTGAGGAGGTTAAGTTTAAAAAATTCGCAAGCAAACTAAGTTTATAGGATGGTGGATCTTTTTTGCGACGAATGCAGGGTATGATATTGACAGGTTAAAACTTGCCAATGTGGGGACAAAGGTTTGATTCGATCGCCATTAATGAGTTTTTTTATGGCTGTTGTGAATTTATAGGTTTGAGAATATCAGTAACTTTTATTAATGGCAAGGGGTTTTTAGAGTTTTTAGGTAAACTTTATGGAAACTTTAAAAAAGTGCAGCAGCGAATCTCTTCCACAGCTAGTCGGTTGTTTACCACAAGTTAAAAAGTTTGTCAAGTTAAATTGATTGAGTGGAGATTTGCGCGCCTTGAGTGTCAAGAGCGATCGCCCTTATACCAAATTCATAAAATAGCGCTACATATCTACCCCCCCCCAACCCCCCCTTGTAAAGGGGGGGAGTCAAACTTTCAGTATTAGCATAACTTTATGAAATTGGTATTACTTCAGCTTTCACCCCAAATTCCATCCCAGCAGCCGCCACCATTTCCCTGACAACCGCTTCAGCGTTAGTAACATCCGTTAAAGCCAAAAGCGTCGGCCCGGCACCGCCGGATTCTATAAACTCAGGAATTAATGACGGGTAGAAACGGGAAGAATCAATTAGATGCAATTTCAGATGCCGTCGAGTTGTCTGTTATTCTTCCTTTTTTCCCAAATCCTCTTTGTCTGTTAAACTATCAATCTTTTGATCTTTGATCTTCTTTTCTGCCGCACGGCGCTGCCGCATCTGTTTTGCCTTGGCTTGCAAATCGCTGAACCCCTCATCGGGTTTGGTTTCGCCTGAACTAGCACCGAGGTGGGAATCGATCGGGACACCCATTTTTGAGCCGCTTTCCGATGCAGTCACAGTTTTAGCCACAGTGGCGCGCTGCTTCTGCTGTTGGGCTTTTTCCTGCAACTGAGCTAGGTATTCGTCTGGCTCACTTTCGGCTTGGGGAAGCTCTGCGACACCTGCTGCTATTTCTGGCAGTTGAGAAGGTGTTGGTTGAGCGGTTTCTTTTTTGCTAACTTTCAGTTTATCTTTCTTTTGCTGCAATTCTTTAAAGAAATCAGATTCTGTGATTTCTGCCACCTGCTGTTCTTTTTGGGCTTGGTCAATTTCGATTTTGAATACTTGTTTTACTCGATCGCTAATTACTTTCCCGTATCCGGCTTTATTAAATCTGTCAGCAGATATAATGCTGCCACCAGTTATAATTAATCCTAAAGCTGGCGCTGCCACCGGCACCCACCCTCCCAACAAAAAAATCCCAAAGCCACAACCGCCGCACACCAACAGCAGTGCTCCAAATGTCCCCACCAACTTCGCTGGGTGAGCCATCCGCGATGCTACGGTTGCTCCCACAATTGACCATCCCGAAATCCACAGAATTTCTGCCCATTCCGGCCAAAACCAAAACATCGGTTTGTTGTCTAAAACAGCACTCAAAATTTGGCTGACTACTTGTCCGTGTGCCACAATACCCGGCATGAATTGCTTGTTTTGCCGCTGCCCGCTGTAAGGAGTATAAAAGAAATCTTTAACGGTTTCTGTGGTGTAGCCGATCAGCACTATTTTATCTTTAACTAAATTAGGATCAACTTTCCCTTCTAAAATATCCGTAATTCTGACTTGATTGGCGAGATTCCGCCGGGAACGATAGTTAATTAATATTTGATATCCCCTGACATCAGCATTGCTATATCCTCCATCATTGCTTTCTAGTTTTTTGAATTGAGTTTTTCCCAGCCATAAAGATTGATCTGGTGCCAGTTGAGGATAAATTTTTTGTTTTTGCAAATAGTGGAGTGCTAGCTGGAGGTTGAAGGAAGCTAAAACTTGAGAATTGTCATTGCAAAGATGTTTTTCTACTGTGGAGTTGCCCTCAATTTTCGGCGGTTTCATAAATAATAAAGCCCTCCGCAGTATGCCGCCCGGATCGACTCCAAAATCTGCAAATCCTACCCGGTTTTCTGGTATTCCCGGCGGAGGCGGAGAACCGGGACTGTCTGGATTCCCGTCGGTGACTAAGCATACTCCGATTATTTTGTCGCTCTTTTGTAAAACTTTACTTAGTTCCTCGCGCCCGTCTCCTAAAGGTACGTCTCGCAGTACATCTAAACCGATGACTGCCGGCTGCATTTTTTCGAGTTTTTGTAAGATTTCAGCTATTTTGCGATCGGATATCGGCCACTGTTTCAGTTTCTGAATATCTGCTTCGGTAATTCCCACAACTAGCAAGCGCGGGTCTGGTTTTGCGTCGGGACGCATCCTCAGCATTTGGTCGTAAGCGCTTAATTCTAATGGTTCGAGTATTCCTAGCTGTCTGGCCCCCATCAAGGATATTGTGACTGCCGCGCTGGCAATTAGTACAGACTTAGCTAATAAGAGTGATGGTTTATACAGTTTACTCAGTTGAGCCGCTGCCGATCGAATTTTATGAGATATTTTATTCATTATTTCAGTATCAAAGTTGGAGTCGTTTCACCGAACAGCAGTTGTTTTGCTTGCAGCCGCCTGCAGCGCATACTTCCTCCATCTTAAAAAATCCGGAAACTCCGACCGCTTTGTAACAAGATTTTACATTTCGTGGCGACAGAATGTGTGTGCAATGATACTCGCGGCCCCGACAGCCGGATTTTGGGGACGGATAATCGACTTGCCGATCGAATTAATTAATGTTATGGATGATATGTCAAGGTTAAAATTGTGTATCTGCGCCCTGAAGCAACGGCTCAAAAATATTTGTCGCCATCAGCGAAAGCCTGTGTTTGCAATATTATAGTCAAAGGTACAAAAAAATGAAACGTTTTCAACATCTAGCTACACTGGCGATCGGCTTAGGTGCGATCGCGCTTACCGTCCCCAGTTCCCTCGCAGGAATGCGGACACAATCCCGCCCCATAGTCCTGAGTCAGAATGTTAATTTCAAGCCCCCCGATGTCACAGCCCCCGGCAGCCGACAAGGAGGGACGCATCGCGGCAGCAAGCTTTGTCCGGCCGGTTTATCTATTACTCCTTTAGTGCCTCCAACTAATATCGGTTTAACTCTCACAGAGTCTCCCACAATTTTTGCCTACGTTCCTCAAACCTCGGCAGCAATAGAGTTCACGGTGCTCACCGACAACGAGGAAAAAGTGGTCTACGAAAAAACATTTAAAGTTGACAAATCCGGGATTGTTGGAGTTAACGTACCTGCTAACAGCGACAACAGCAAATCCCTGGAAGTTGGCAAGCGATACGTATGGTCGTTTTCAATGGTTTGCGATCCTGAAGATCGATCGGCAGATTTAGTTGTTAAAGGGTTCGTGCAGCGCATAGAACCCCAGGCAACTCTCAAAAGCGATTTGGTAAATCCCGACCCGATGACTAGGCTCGACGTTTACGCTAAAAATGGGATTTGGTACGAAACTCTCGATACTTTAGCCCAAATGCGGCGTCAGACACCAGGGGATGCGAAGCTCAATGCCAAGTGGACGCAATTGTTGCAGTCCCAAGGACTCGAATCAGTGGCTGCTCAACCGCTAGTTGGGCCTCTTTAAAACTCGCCATTTCTTAAAGTTTTGTCCGTCTGCCGGTGGCGGTGTAAAAAATGACTTTCTTTACCCGATCGCGCCCCAAGTCCAAAAGACCGGGCGCGAGGGGGAGAGGGGGAGATTGGGAGAGGGGGAGAGGATTTTTGATCGATCGTCGAAATATATAATTTAAATGCACAACAGTAGGGACACGGCAGTGCCGTGTCCCTACTAGATAATTATTTAGGATTGCTCTAGCACTCACCTAAAAATTATCTGGAAATACATCTGCGTGCATCTCCGTTAATCTGCCTTAAATCTGCGGTTGACCGACTCCATCGAAAGCTTGTGCTACGCAACCTTTTCAAAAGTCACATTTTGGCAAGTAATGACTGCAAAATGATTGCACCATCACCAATTCTAAAATCTAAAATCTAAAATCTAAAATCTAAAATCGATTGACTGATGACTAATAACTTTCCTACAATTCTAGCACTTGATTTTGACGGGGTGATTTGTGACGGACTAATTGAATATTTCCAAACAGCTTGGCGCAGCTACTGTCAAATTTGGAAACCAGCCGAAACAGTCCCCGATCCCGATTTAGCTTTGAGTTTTTACCGAGTGCGACCAGCCATCGAAACCGGTTGGGAAATGCCCCTGCTAATCCGGGCGCTGCTGACAGGAATCACCCCAGAGCAAATCTTGCTGGACTGGCCCAATATTGTCCCGCATTTGTTGACCGAAAATAATTTAAAAGCCCAGTCTGTCAGCGCTATGTTAGATGGACTGCGCGATAATTGGATTGCTGAGGATTTAGCAGGGTGGCTGTCTTTGCACCGCTTTTATCCCGGAGTAGCCGAGATCCTGCACTCGTTGCAAGAGAGTTCGGTCAAAGTGGCGATCGTCACTACCAAGGAAGGCCGTTTTGTGCAGGAACTTTTGCAGCTAGCGGGCGTACAAATGCCGTCAGAGTTGATTTTTGGCAAAGAATACAACAAGCCGAAACACCAAATTTTGCGGGAATTTTTGGCAGCTTCAGGCAAAGATGCGACTATTTGGTTTGTGGAAGACCGGTTAAAAACTTTGCTGTCGGTGAAGCAGCAGCCGGATTTATCTCAGGTGAGGTTATTTTTGGCTGATTGGGGTTACAATACTTCGGCCGAACGGGAATCGGTGGCTCAAAATCCACCAGTTCAATTGCTTTCTCTGTCTCAGTTTGCCGGAGATTTTGCCGATTGGCTGCCCGACAAAGATTAATGCTAGATTTGTTGGCAATTAGTTTTTTTTCTGTGAGCAGAGTCAAAAAAAATTTTGAAATTTTACACTTTTTTGCTTGACTTTTGCGGCGCTGGTATGGTATTTTTATATAATGGGATGGTTGCGTAAAAAATATTTTTGCACATATTTCCATTATAATATAAACATAACACAAACTTCCCAACAAATCAAGGATACCGAAAAAAAAAATCGATTTTTTTTTCTGGCGAGCGTAATAAAATAGGTTCGATCGTTCGGAATGCCAGTCCTTCTTTTCCCAGTTATCCGCATCGGAATGCCAGTCCATCTTTTCCCGAGGACTGGCATTCCGATGCGGAGAACCAATCTGAGGCTTAAAACCAATGCTAGATTTAACTAAAGCGGCTAAGGCAATGCACGGAATGAGCCAACATTTGAATGTGGAAGCGGCTGCGGCTCGCCAACGTTTGGAAGTGGCTCAGAATTTACTAGCAAAGGCTGCAACGGGACAGGACAATTTAGTGGAATTGCAAGAAAGTTGGCGCGATCGCACTTTATTCAATGCTGCAACTCCGATCGAGCCTTTGGGCGATCGCACCTACATCACCGCACCCCCCGCCGCCCATACAGTATTCGCCACAGACGGCTCGCAAATTTCGCCCAGCCATCACGAAATAGCCTACTGTTACCTGCTCAACATCGGCACAGTCATGCTGCACTACGGGCAAAGCCGCCACCCAGTTTTAGACAGCGTGCCCGAGGTTTTCTACAAAGCCGAAGACTTGTATGCTTCGCGACAGTGGGGAATTAGAACCGAAGAATGGATGGGATACCGGCGCGCCGTTTCCGAAGCGATTGCTTTGGCAGAAATCGGCTGCGATTGGGCAAAAGTTAATGACAACAAATTGCCCGCGCCAGCTTTGGCAATGGTAGATGGTTCCCTGATTTATTGGTTTTTGGAACAGTTACCAAGCGAAGCGCGCGATCGAATTTTGGAGCCAATTTTAGAAGCTTGGGAAAAATTGCGTTTAGTAAAAATTCCCCTATTAGGATACTTGAGCGCTTCTCGCAGCACCGAAAGCTTATCTTTTTTGCGGTTTCAAGCTTGCACCCACGAAGTACCAGACTGCATGACAAACTGCCCCAACGTCGGATTTTCCGCCACCAGCGCCTTCGACGAAAAAGCACCTTGTCAAGAATTTGAACCCCTGCGAGATGCCGTCTTGTGGGCCACAATCCTCTCGCCCGGACAAAGAAGCCCGTTGTGGAAATCCCACGCTCGAATTTTAGATTTATACGACCTTAATCCTATCTATTTTTGTTACGTTCACGTCGGCACAGAAATTGCTAGAATAGAAGTGCCGGAATGGGTAGCACAAGATAATACAGAGCTAGATTTAGCCCTAGGAATGATGCTGGCTCAAGTACACAAAGGCGGTGGCTATCCCGTGACGCTGGCAGAAGCCCACAACCAAGCAGTTGTCACTGGGGGCGATCGAACTCGCTTTTTCGCTTTGTTAGAGCAGCAAATGATTAAAGCAGGCTTAAAAAATGTCGGAATTTCTTACAAGGAAACCCGGAAGCGCGGCAGTATTGCTTGAATTAAAAATAAGAGTTTAAAATGTTATATGCCCATAGAATTAATCATTTTAATTGCTTCCTTACTTGTTTCTTGGCTAGTATTTAATTGGGCTTTTAAAGTATTGAAAGCCAGCGCCAGCACAGCGATTTCTCTAGCAGCAATCGTGCTGGTGATGCAGTTATTGTTTGGCATCGGGCCAAATCAACTTTTCCAACATATAACTCACTTGCCGGAAACCCTTGGGAAAATAATTTTTGGCAAGTAATATCAAATCCGGTAGCATCAGAATGATTCAGATATATATTCTCTCCCTCTGTGTACTCTGTGTTCTCTGTGGTTAAATCATTCCGATGCAAGCGGAAACGATATAATCCGATTTTTGATTCTTTTAAATACCCGACTTCTTCAAGAACTCGGGTATCTGGGTATTCGGATAATTTTCCCTCTTATCGATAATTCATCCGTGTATCCGTGTCAAAATCCGTGTCGTGCCTTCTTCCTTACCCTAAAAAGAAATAATCAAGTAACCATTCAGGAACTTAGCACCCGTAACAGATTTCCCAGTTAGCGCCGGAGGCAGCAAAATATTGCGCCGCTGATCGCCCGCTTCGATCGTCACTTCCGGCCCGGATTGAATCAATTTAATTTCTTTCTTGTCAAACCCAGGCAAAAACAAACTCACTTGACGCTGTGCAATGTTGATGTTAATGGGTTGAGGAGCTTTTGCCGCCTGAGAAAAATCGGGCAAAGCATCAATTAGCGGCTGCCAGTTATTGTCACTGTGCGCCGGAACCGAAACAGCCGTCAAAGGATCAAACTCGGCACTAATAGCTTCTGTAAGCGATGCTTGATTGACAATTACACCGCCCACAGTCAAACCAATTTGTTGAGAACTTCCCCAAAGATCGCGGGCAGTTGCGATCGCACTTGCATCCCCAGTCGTAACCAAAAACGCCGCCGTGCGGTTCGGATCTGCCAGCGCTTCCTTACCCTTATCCAAAAGATTATCGACTTGCTTAGTAG
>NZ_JBARVX010000174.1:0-16646 GCF_049646505.1 Microcoleus sp. | reverse complement strand
GCAAAGATTACAATCTAAAACCTAAAATCTAAAATCTAAAATGGTATGAGGAAAGACCGATCGCCCGCGCTCCAATTGCTGCGGCCCCGTGTCACTTACAAAAGCGGCAACCCTTTTTCTTGCAGATCCCCCTTTCGGATAAGATTAGATACGCAGCAACCAATGAGGACAGGATGTTATGAGTCAAGACGACATTTTTGCCAGAGTCAAGAAAATTGTGGCCGATCAACTCGAAGTCGATCCGAGCGAAGTCAAGCCGGAAGCCAACTTTGCTAACGATTTAGGAGCAGATTCCCTAGATACAGTAGAGCTGGTCATGGCTTTGGAAGAAGAGTTTGATATTGAAATTCCCGACGAAGCAGCCGAAGCAATTACCACGGTTCAAGCTTCTGTAGATTTCATCAGCAGCAAACTTGCAGCTCCAAAAGCATAAAATACCTGTCTTTTCCCCTAAGAGGAGAGAAATTTAAAAACTAAAAACTCCTCTTTTGTTCTGCGTTCTGGGTGTTTAATTTTTTGAAACTGAAATCATGACAAATTTAGAGCGTAAGCGCGTTGTTATCACTGGTCTCGGCGCGATTACACCGATCGGCAATACCTTGTCCGAATATTGGGACGGGTTGCTGGCGGGGAAAAATGGCATCGGCCCGATTACTTTGTTCGATGCGTCGCGGCACGACTGCCGGATTGCTGGAGAGGTCAAGGGTTTTAACCCACACGACTATTTAGAGCGCAAGGAAGCAAAGCGGATGGATCGCTTTGCTCAATTTGGGGTATCAGCGAGCAAACAAGCTCTAGCTGATGCGAAGTTTGAGATTAACGACCTGAACGCAGAACAGGTGGGTGTCATTCTTGGCACTGGCATTGGCGGGCTGAAGGTTCTGGAAGACCAGCAAGAGATCTATTTGACTCGCGGCCCCGATCGGTGCAGCCCGTTTATGATTCCCATGATGATTGCGAATATGGCCGCGGGCCTGACGGCGATTCAAACGGGTGCTAAAGGTCCAAACTCTTGCACGGTTACAGCCTGCGCTGCGGGGTCAAATGCGGTGGGCGATGCGTTTCGCATGGTTCAGGGCGGTTACGCGCAAGCGATGATTTGCGGCGGTACCGAAGCTGCGGTGACACCTTTGTGCGTGGCGGGTTTTGCGGCGGCGAGGGCGCTTTCGACTCGCAACGATGACCCGACTCATGCTTGCCGTCCGTTCGATCGCGATCGTGATGGTTTTGTCGTCGGCGAAGGCGCTGGCATTCTGATTCTAGAAGAAATGGAGTACGCTCTGGCGCGCGGCGCGAGAATTTACGCAGAAATCGTCGGCTACGGTTTAACCTGCGATGCTTATCACATGACATCCCCAGTACCGGGGGGCGAGGGTGCCTCGCGGGCGATCGCTTTAGCGCTCAAGGATGCTGGTTTGACACCGGATATGGTGAGTTATATCAACGCCCACGGCACGAGTACGCTTCCCAACGATTCTACTGAAACGAAGGCGATTAAGAAGGTTTTGGGGGAAAGCGCTTACAAAGTAGCAATTAGTTCTACCAAGTCAATGACCGGCCATCTTTTGGGCGGTTCTGGGGGAATTGAGGCGGTGGCTGCGGTAATGGCGATCGCCAATGACAAAATTCCGCCGACAATCAATCTGGAAAATCCCGATCCAGAGTGCGATTTGGACTATGTTCCGCATACAAGCCGCGATCTAAAAGTTGATGTGGCGCTGTCGAATTCTTTTGGATTTGGCGGCCACAACGTGACACTGGCATTCAAGAAGTTTGTTCAGTAACGGACAACTTGAAAGTCGCAAGTTAGAAGGTGAAAATTTAAGTTTTCACCTTCTATTTTTTTGAGATCAATTTTAGATTGGGCGCACTGCGACGAAGAAACCAGGTTTTTCACCAAATCTGCTGGCTACAGCGAATTATTTTCGTCAAAAACCCGGTTTCTGGCCACCCGCGCGTAAGTCATAAATTTGTTGGCATTGGGGGGATATGAGTGAAATTACTGCTGAGCAAATACTGCAAATTAAAGCTATTGTCGATCGCCATGAAAACTTTAAATGTGTTGAGTGCGCCAGCAACATCAAAGATTACTTGATAAGTCAAGGAATTCATGGAAAGCGTATAAAACTGTACACTGGATACGGAAGAGGTCGGAACAGTGGCATTTATGATGATAGCGTACCGGGAGAAGCTATTTCAGAAAATGGCCGCCACGAAGGAATCGCTATTGTTATCAATAGCATAGAAACTATTTTTGACAACCATCACCCGGACGGACTAAAGAGAGAGCAATGGATGACAAACCTGCTGTTTCATGGTAAAATATTCAATGGTTTACAGTTTATAGTGACAGAAGAAGACATTTAATAGGAGACTTTTTTATGGTAGCCGAAGTTAAGGTTAATAAACTAGATGTTAAAAATGAATACTTCTTTGATTTGCTGCAAAGAATCAAACAGAGACCGGGTATGTATTTGGGCAAGTGTTCAATTAGCCGCCTGCGTTCATTTTTAAATGGATATGAGATGGCGAGAGCCGAACTTGGGTTGCCCGACACAGAACAGCAACAACAACTTGATGGATTTCAAGAGTGGATACAGGAAAGATATCAAATCACGTCAAGTCACGGATGGGACAGTATCATTCTCTTCTTCTCTGCTGATGAAAAAGATGCCCTCGATAAATTTTTCAAACTACTGGAAGAATTTTTGAATCAGGCTAAGATTGCTGAGGACAAGCACAATTAGTATAGATTTCTTGAATCTCAGTTCACAATCCCTAGAGCTAGATTTCACCTTATTTCTCGGAAGTAATTACCGAAATCGAATATTGATTACCCGCTGAGCTAGGATATTTAACAGAAAATGCTTGCACATTTTTCTGATTAAAATTAGCGGCATAATACTGCTTGATTTTGTCAAATGTCAGTTCGCCTCCTCCTGTAATATCAGTTGTATAACCTGTTTCAAGTTCCTTCATATACCCCAAAGCTGCTCTAAAGCCTTCGGGATCTTGCTCTGCCTCAATTTGAACAGATAAAGGACTTCCTGAATCGTTTTCGTAAACTAAGCCGATTACTCCTTTTCTTGTCCTTTTCCATTCAAAAATACTGATTTTATCCTTATTGATTTGAATAAAGTTATCGCCGTTTCTGACAATTAAATAGTTTTCAAAATCAAAAATTATGGGTGGATCGGAAACTATAGTAAGTTCTCCCCATTCCCCTCTTAAATAGTATTTGTCATCCGCCCTAAAAAATTCGTCTATGTTCCCGTAATCAACACTACCATCTGGATCGGCAATTGGGCTGATGTTGTTCAGAACCAAATCGTAGGTTTGAGGATGGGGGAAATTGACTGTCATCTGCCGATAACAATACTGTTCCCCAGGTAAGGCTGGAGTGTATAGAGGGTGATTTTCAGTGAGAACAGCTTCTAAGAGGATTTGTATAGATATGTTAGCATTAATGCTGAGTACATAGCTATCCTCTAAATAAATATTTTCAAATCCCGGAAACTGCCAGTAGTTTAAGCGTTCCATTGTTAAATGTCCCAATCGATAGGAGTATGATTATCTTTACTTTTTCTGGTGACGGGCTTTCCTTGTAGATCTATTCTAATGTTGTTGGCATTTTTCAACTCTACATGAGGATCATTGCTTCCCGGAGTTCTTGGGCTTCCCTGTTTAAGCGTTAGCCTAGCTACTCCGTTGTTATCAATATATTTTAACGGGCCATTAGATGTTTCCTGACGATGCCATCCCTGTTCTGACTCAGCCCACACTTTAAAGTCGCTGGCTTTTGGATTAATGCCAGTTGAGATAGCTTGTATTATTCGTTCCCATGCCATGCGCCCCGCTAGAGTTTCCATACTAATAATTCACCATAAATTAGCCTATTCTCCCGGTAACAACTCCAACCGATAGCGGTACAAAGCCACAGGATGCCCCCCAGCAGCAAAATAATCCGGGTCTTGCGGCGACAAATAAATCGCTGTCACCTGATCTGCTTCAATTCTTTTACTCGCAGAATCGCGATTTTCCGCGATTCCAACTACTCGATAAGCCGTTGTTGTTTCCACCTCGTTTAAATAAATATCCGTCTCTCCCCGAAACACTTGCTGAGAAATCTCTGCAGACATGAATTCATCGGGATTCGATGTTTGGGTGCCGCGACTGGTAACAATCGAGATTAGTTGGCGATCGCCTTTGAGTATGGTAATCTGGCGGTTGGGATTGTTCGGATCGACTTTCACCGAAAGTACGCCACTGTCGCCTAAATAGGCTTTGGCGATGTTCAAACCGTTAAAAGCGCGATCGGCCACAATCTTCTTAGCTAGCTTAGATTTATAATTAGAAAAAAAACCAGTATTTATTTCTGGTTGAAATCGCACTTTAAAGAATATCGGCTGCTGCAAATACTGGCGGTTGCTTTCAAATCCGGGCGTGACAATATTTGGGGCTAAAGGAGCGGCTAAATCTACTAAAGTGCTAGCCACATTCCAATCGCCGGCCATCCAGTCTGGATACACCAAATCTCCCTTGGCTGCGGGGATAGGAGGCTTGCTATTCCAATTGGGGAAAGTGGAAATGCGATCGCCCAAAACTCCCGCCTGCGCGCCGCCACCCCACAAAATTAACGCGCAAACCAAACAAAAACCCCAAATTACCTTCATACTAAATAAAATTCAAACAGCTAACTTTCTCTTTCTCTGATTTCTCAAAAATTGGTTGTAGCGCAATACGGTTGAGTTAAGACTCAATAAGGTTCTGTTAAACTCCAAAAAGTCGCATGATCGATCGTGCTGTTAACCTTAACTGAACCTTATTACCACAAGCTGATTGACAAAAGCTTCCCTAGTTTAACTTGTCAGAAATGGTTGGGTTCTTGGAACGAAACCGAAGTTGGAGTCCCCAGAAAATTGGGTTTCTCTAGAGAAACCCAACCTAGGAATGATTAGACATTTTGCAAAAAGATGTTGTATTTGAGTTCGCCTGCATTTAGGATCTGCGGTGAAAAACACAAAATACAGAAGTTTTGCCAAAAGTCTAACTACCAATTTTATTTAGTTTTGTCTAAAGTCCGCGACTCTAGCCAAAGAGGAATTACAATCCAAGCAACTACCAAAAGCAAAGCAAATACAGCGAATTTAGCTGCCCAAGCTACCAACTGCTCCAAGGACACAACTTGTCCTAAGAAGTATGACAAACTTACCATTACCGATGCCCAGCTTGCTGCACCCAGAATGTTGAACAGCGAAAATTTCCAAAAAGGCATTTCGGCAATTCCGGCTAGCGGGCTGGCAAAAATTCGCAGCAGTGCGATGAATCGGCCCAAAAATACGGCTTTAGCTGCATTTTTGCTAAACTGTTCTTTTAAATCAAACAGTTGTTCTTCCCGAAACCGGAAAATTTTTCCCAGCTTCAGCAGCAGCGGCCAGCCGCCGTACCTGCCGATCGCGTAACCGAAATTTCCTCCCAAAGTTGCACCGGCGATCGCACAGCCGAGTACGTACCAGTAATTCAGTTCGCCGCTGCCGGCTAAAAACCCGCCAACAATCGTAATAGTCTCACCAGGGAGAGGAACTCCCAGATTTTCCAGAAAAATTCCCAGAAATACTGCCCAGTAACCGTAATTGTGGGCAAATTCCTGGATAGTCTCTAGCGATAAAAACTCAAAAGACATTCGATACTGCCTTCGTAAACTTTTGCAAAGCTCAATACATTTATATATTGGCTCGATTCAGCCAATAGTGCAATCCTTCGGTGTGATGAAGGACACACAAAACTCGCGATCGCCCGCCCAACAAAAAACCAGCTTTCAGGGCATTATAGATTAATCAGGAATTCTTGCGGTTGCCTCCGGCTTTATAACCAGCCAGTTTTCCTACTAAATTTATCACAGTTAAATTTATCGCAGTCGGGCGATCGCCCCATCTTCAAACCTCAGCTAAAATCCCCTGAGTGTCTCAACCGAATCGGCAACCCAACTCACTTATTCATACTTGACAATCGTTAGGATAACTGCTATGGAACTTTCCACTTTCAACCAACACATTGTCCTCCAACCTCAAAACTGCCTCGACTCGCAAGCTGGCATCCTCCTGCAACAACAGCTAACTGATATTTTACCCGATCGGCACAAACTCTGGGTAATAGACATGGCCTCGGTAGATTTTATCGACAGTTCAGGCTTGTGCGCCCTAGTCGGCGGGCTCAACGCCGCCCGCCACCGGGGATGCCGCCTGGTGATTTGCAACGTTTCAGCTACTGTCAGGCTAATTTTTGAACTTACCCAACTCGACCAACTCTTTGAAATTTTTGACAGTTTCGAGCAAATTATCTCAACAGAAACTCCCGCTTTAGTTGCTGGATAAAAATTTTATTGTTTCCGGTTAATTGCCCGGAATTAGGGTTGTAGTAAGGACGAAAAGTCCTAATTTATCTAGAGAGGACTCTTGGTCTTCACTACAAACATAAAGAAGTAATTTGCAAATCGTAAATCGGTTTATTTGTCAAGCAATACCAGTGACAAACAAATAAATCCGGCACTTGAACCCCGACAGAAGCGATCGCAGGTGCAGCCGGAAAAGGCAAAAGTCGATCGAACAGAATCCTCTCCCCTACAAACCCAAACTGCATCAAATAAGTCGCCGGAGGCGCATTTAAAATATCCACCAACAAGCGGTAAGCCAACTGGTACAACTGCTGCCGCCAAACATCCGACAAATGCAGCGGTTGACGGTAACTCAACTCGCCCGACAATTTGTCAGATTCTGCGGCGATCGCCTCAGCATACAGCGGCCCCTTTGCAGTCAGCACTACAGGCAGCCAAAAACTGCCCTCGCCGACGGGAAAAAGCAGTTTCTCGGCGACTCGATCGCGCGCTGCCGAAACATTGCGGCAAAATCGAAACACATCTTGACCCGGAAAAACCAGATCGGGGGGCAGATCCAGCGTCAAAGGACAAACGATCGCCCCACCCGGAGCGATCGCCCCTGAATTGAGTTCAGAAACTCCACAGATATTGACTTTAGTTAAAGGATGAGATTGAGCGATCGCCGCCTCGATAATGGCTGCGGCTTTTGGCGCGTCACCCGCCACAATCAAAACCTCAGACATTGCCAAGGCTCGGCATTTGAATTCCGCGATCGTCATCAGGATCGACACTCGGCAGATCCAGGCCCTTAGCCTTGCGATTTCGCACCGCCAGACGGTAAGTCACGCTCTGCAACTCTGTGTGCAACTGGCGGTTTTCCTTTTGCAGTTGATCCAACTTTTCCTTAATCGGCTCGATCCGCTCAGCAAACTTCTGGCGGTAAACCCCAGGCAATTCCTGAACCACTTGTTCGAGCATCCGAGAGCGATCGGTCAATTCTTGCACTGACTGCCGCAGTTGATAAACCTCAGCATCCCGATCGGCGATTTGTTCTTGATAAAAACCCACCTGTTCTTCCACAGCTTGGAGTTGTTCGCGCATCGCCTGCATTTGAGCTTGGTGGCGATCGGAAACTTCCGGCGCGGGCACAAAACTCGAATTTCCTTTGACCAGTCTGAACAGTTCTTGAGATAACTGCTGCACCAATTGGTCGCGCATTTGCAGCTCTTCGGTGAGACGAGATACCTCTGATTGCAGTTCTTTTGAGCTTACCAGTTTAGTTAGATTCACGATGACTCTCAGCTTTTGCTATAAAATGTGTTTCTTTAAAATATCTTTCCCTTACCGCAGAGGCAAGAGTCACTGTCAAAGTTTTTAAGCTGTCTCGGCGCGTTGGAGCGATCGAGCATCAGCCAAGGGTAAAGCTCAGTTTAACGCAGATATGGTCTAACCGATCGCAGCCGAGAGCACTTTCCCAGCTTCGTCCAAGGTAGCGCCAAAACAGATAATTCCGTCCTCGTGACCGGCCATCGCCAGAATTTTGCGTTCGGCCAAATTCTCCTCATCAAAAAGTCTAAACATTTCTAGGGCCATTTGAGGAGTGCCGTAAGGTATTGTTTTTCTAGTAGTAGGAATTTTAAACAGCAGTTTGTGCCAGAGTTGAGGGTTGTGGACGTGAATTATCCCCCCCACATCGTCTCTGTGAAGATACAGTGCTGCGTGAGTCAGGGACTCCGACGAAGCTGGTACGGGGCCCCGGCAGCAGAGGAAATTTTGTTCTAAGTTAAAATCGGTAACAGTACAGTAGGATTCTGGCCCTAGCTGCGGCAAGTGTGCTGTCTGGGTGCCGGAAATCGCGAACTGGCAAGAATTGCCAATCCTGACGCTGACGTTCCCAAACCCGATGCCATTTTCGTAGACGGCAATTAGTCCCCAAGAGTGTAGCCTTTCGCGCCACTCCATCAAATCTGCTATGTCGCCTGCTGCTACTGGGTCTGCTTCTTTCCAGTCACAGCGGTACTTAACGACTCCTTCATCCATTCATTTTCTGGCAAGTTGCTGGCACGACAGACTCGACAGCCTCAAACAAATTGCTTTTTTGTCGGCTGCGTATAGTTTACATTCCTGTGTCGCCGTAATTGGCGATCGACATCAGCAAAAAGTAAACTACGAAAGAAGAGCCAATTATTCCAAATATCATAGGTCTAGCCTCAACTGGTGATTGCAAAAGTTAAATGTGAAAATGTAGGATTTCTGGCTGGGAGTTTGATTTCAGGCGATCGCCCGATCGAGTTTTTTCTGTGAAACTATGTAACATCCCGGAACAACTTATCGTTTTAGAGTACAGCATTTATACTGAGCTGACTTACTTCCTAAGACATATTTAACGATAAACTAGCTCTGTATCCGGTAACTCGGTAAGAAGCAACCGTATATTTACGTATTTTTTAATTATACATACAGGGAAGCGAGGGGAACACCCAAATTACATATCTTAAAGATTTTTTAACTAATTACCCAAAAGGGAAGCCGATCGAGCTGTGAGTGCCCGATCGGCTGGCTGGTTACTGCGGGGCGATCGCCCCTGAAGCTTTTTAAATGTGGAAGTGATACAAGATACTGCCGTCGTCTTTAATTTCGCAATTGGCATTAAAAACTTCAGCTTGCTCGTTCAAAAAACGCTGGGCGACATCCGGCGACAGCCGCGTCTCCATCGCAAACCGCACCAAAGTGATTTCGCCGCCGCCTTCTTTGATCAGTCGGTACAAAGCACTTTGGAGCCTTTCGCTCTCTTCTCGCTGAAAAGCTGTTTTGTGCTGCCAATCCGCCACCGAAGGAATCAAACCGCGGCTTACCAAAATCGCCAACAGCAGGCCAACTCCCAAAATCAGAGGCACTGTCGGATCGCTCGTGGGCGTCGCCACAATTTGCGGTGCTGCAGCAGCAGCCAAACTGCTCACCATTTCTTTTTCCGACGCTTGCGTATCCGCCATTGCTAGCTGAGTTTTGTTGTAAAAATCTTGTTGAAGCTTCATTTGCTGCAACAGGCGAGCGCGCTCTCTTTCGTATTGGTCGAGTTTTTGCTGAGCTTGTTTCAGGTCTTGAGTGACTTGTGCCAAGCGTTGGTTGAGCGACTGATTGACTGATTGCCACCGATATCTGTTAATCAGGCGGCTTTTTTCAACCATGCCTTTCATCAACATATCTACCGTTTGCACTGCTTGTTCCCGATCGAGCGATCGATACCCAACGGCAATCTGTAGGGGTTCTTCCGGCTTAGAAATTTTGACGCTAGCATTTTGTCGAACTTGCTGCGGCGACACCTTAACTGCATCTGCCACTGCTTTGACAACATTATCTGCCAGCAGAACATCTGGAGTCAGTTGTTCTCCCTGCTTGAGAATTGTCGCGCCCGTGCTCGAAAATTTTACTGGCGGACTGTTAGAACCCAGAGTGCCTTGAGCCACGAATCCGGGCGGCGGAGCTAGGCGGTAGGCTAATGCCCCTGAAATACCCATAATTACAGCAAAACTGCCTAGGGCAATCCATCTGTAATGATTTGCTGAAGATCTAAAACGTAATTTTCCCATTTTGATAGTCAAGTCATAACATTCACTTTGCTGTTGCAGCTAGTCTCAAACCAAAGAGCGATGGTCTCTTTCTTTTGAGTGAAATTGACTGCCTAAAAATCACTCAGATTGTAGTGAAAAGCTTTCACATCTGCTTTTCATAGTTGCCAATATTCATGTTCCCAAAAAAGCATCGTACTTGTGTTTTTTCGTAACTATAACCTCAGCTTTTTTGTTTAGGAATTACTCAAAAAATTGCAGGTATGACAATGATTTAGCAAGTTTGCTGCCACCTGGGGAGCCTCGCGGGAGAGTGAAATCTTGCGGAGCCTCGCCGTGTTTGTTGACACTTAAAACTTTCACTTTTTCGCCGGCTGCAATCCTCCAATTATTTTACTTGTTGCTGTGCGTTTTGCGGAAGCGATCGGGCAGGTGCGCTGTTGTTCGATCGTGCGATCGCAGCAAGTCGCCAGTAAATTTTTACTTGGGTTTAGCGGTGACGTTAGTTGTACGGCACTTCGCGAAAGTCGCCAGATGCTGTCAAACTCGATACTTTTTCTAACGGCACATTCTAACCCATCGCAGTTACACAGAGCCAAGCAATCAGACCTGCAGACTCTAGCAGCTAAACTCCCGCTCGCGATTAGCAAACTGCTAATTTTGCCGATCTTCTCAAATAAGAGCGGGTAAAACAATCAAAAAAACCTTAAATATTCTTCCTAAAAAGTTACTAGCAAAGGATTATACCACGCACTCAGAGTGTTTGCTAAAAATAAAAAACTTGTGGAGCAGGCCGCGAGACCTGCTCCACATCATAATGATGGTTGGATCGAGTTTTGAGCGATCGACCCTACCGACGAAAGTTCAGAAGCCGACGGGCAAAATCAGACCCTCGCGGGCCATAACAGCCTTGGGAAAAGCGATTTGCACATCTTCGGCGATGCGATCGAGAAAATCGTCAGTGTGAGCCGGATCGTGGTGAAAAATCACCACTCGTTTCACCCTAGCCTCCTTAGCCATTCTCACCGCTTCCTGCCAAGTCGAGTGTCCCCAACCCACCTTTGGAGACTTGGGGTTGTGATATTCCTCGTCGGTGTACATCGCGTCGTAGATCAGCACGTCAGCGTCGAGGGCCAAATTGTAGACATTCTCATCTAGTCGATCGGGAAAATGCTCCGTATCAGAACAGTAAACCACAGAACGTCCCTGCCAGCTCACCCGATATCCCATAGCAGTATTCGGGTGATTCAGAGAACCAGTCCTAATCTCAATATCGTCCAGCATCATCGTCTGGTTGTGATTTAGTTCGTAGAAATTCAAATCTGCAGGCAAACCCATCAGCGGCACCGGGGAATTCGAGTGCAGAATCCGTTCCACAAAATGCCTTTTGAGACAATCGCCATCCGGCGGAATCGCCCCATAAATATCAAACCTATTGCCGCGGATAAAAGCTGGGGCGAACAGCGGGAAACCTTGAATGTGATCCCAGTGATAGTGAGTAAAAAACATATAAGCTTGCACCGGCATTTCTTGCATCAACTGGTCTCCCAACATCCGCAAGCCTGTTCCGCCGTCAAAAATCAAGCGTTTTCCACCGACGCGCATTTCCAAACAAGAAGTATTGCCGCCGTAGCGAACAGTTTCCTGTCCCGGTGTCGGAACACTTCCCCGCACGCCCCAGAACTGTACGACAAAATCATCTATACCTTTTATTGATTCGGAGGGTTGAGGGCAATCAACGGGATTTGCCGCTACAGAGGACAAGCTGATTTCCATTTTAAAATTCAGACTTTAAGGTTCCACATTGTCCGTGATGGCGCAGCAAATGGTCGCACAAAACTAAAGCTACCATCGCTTCCACCATTGGCACCGCTCTTGGCAAAACGCAAGGGTCGTGCCGTCCTTTGGCCGCTAGCAGCGTTGCTTCACCCTCTCGGGTAACTGTGCGCTGCTGCTGGCGAATTGTCGCAGTTGGTTTGAATGCCGCCCGCAGAATAATATTTTCACCGTTAGCAATGCCACCCTGAATTCCGCCGGAACGATTCGTCACTGTACGAATTGCCCCTTGTTCATCAGTATAGTATTCATCATTGTGTTCGCTGCCCAAAAGCAGAGTCCCGGCAAAGCCCGAACCTATTTCAAAGCCTTTGCAGGCGGGCAATGACACGATCGCTTTTGCCAAGTCGGCTTCGAGTTTGTCGAATACGGGCATTCCCAGGCCTTTGGGTACGTTGCGGGCGACGCATTCGACTACACCGCCGATCGAATCTCCGCTGTCGCGAACTTTTTCGATTAGTTGAATCATTCTTTCGGCGCAGTCGGCATCTGGACAGCGGACGATGTTGCTTTCTACTTGTTCTAAGGTAACAGTGTCCGGGTCGGCGACGCATTCTAAGTCAGAAATGCGTTTGACGTAGCCGACTATTTCGACTCCAGCGGATTGAGAGAGAATTTTTTTGGCGATCGCCCCTGCTGCTACTCTACCAATAGTTTCCCTCGCCGAACTCCGACCTCCGCCTTGCCAGTTCCGAATTCCGTACTTAGCATCGTAGGTAGCATCGGCGTGGGAAGGGCGGTAAGTTGTCGCCATTTCGCCGTAATCTTGAGGGCGAGTGTCTTGATTGCGGACTAAAATTGCGATCGGAGTTCCCAGAGTTTTGCCTTCAAACACCCCCGACAGAATTTCGCAGGTATCTGCTTCTTTCCGGGGCGTAGTAATTTTGCTTTGGCCGGGGCGGCGGCGGTCGAGTTCCGCTTGAATGAACGATGCGTCTAGCGGCACCAGGGGCGGACAACCGTCTATTACTACTCCCACACCGCCGCCGTGAGATTCCCCAAATGTCGATATCCGAAATAAATGCCCGAAGGTGTTGCCCATGATGCTTTCGCCTGAAACCTAATAATTTTTACTTTAACTGGAAGATAGATTTTTCCAATATAGATTTACTGTATTTTTGCAGAATATAGCATTGACTGGGGAGGCGAAAGGTCGATCGGGCACTGCAGAAGTTTGATCGACTCGGAGAAGGGGAGACTGGGAGAGGGAGAGAGGGAGAGAGGGGGAAAATTGGGCAAACCTTCCTTCTTCCTTCCCCCCTTGGGGGGGGTAGGGGGGGGTTCTTCTTCCATCGGACTTACATCCGTTACATCCGTTACATCCGTTACAGAATCCGTTGCCGAACTTCCCTCTTCCCTCGAACCTCCCCCCTTGGGGGGGGTAGGGGGGGGGTTCTTCTTCTTTAGTCTTCGTGTTCTTCAAAAGGATCTCTCAATTCCTTGGCGGGAGGGCCGAAAGCGGTGTAGATTGAGAAGCCGGTCAGTGCCACCAGACACATACCCAGAGAAATGCCGAGAACTGCTGCTGGTTCCATATTGTTGGGGAGCGATTATGAGTTATCCACTCTATAATATTACAAAAAATAACAATCCGTCAAAAGTCTAGCGATTTTATGCCGGACTAGGGTATGGTCGCGCCCGAACGGGACAGGGAGAATCGGTTCCGGGGAGAGTCGGGGACTGCGGTAGAGTCCGGGAGCGGGGGAGCTAAAAAATTGCGATCGCAATTAGCGGTGGAAATATGTCAAACTTTTCTGTAGAGATTCATTGTAGGTGACTTATGGCACAGCGAACTTGGTTGGGAGATATACTCAAACCCCTTAACTCAGAATACGGCAAGGTAGCCCCTGGTTGGGGTACCACACTGGTGATGAGCGTTTTCATCGGGCTGTTTTTCGTGTTCTTGTTGATTATTTTGCAAATCTACAACTCTTCACTGATTCTGGAGAATGTGGATGTCGATTGGTCCAGTCTCGGCCGCTAAAAATTGAGCGCGAAACAGTAAGGCTAACAGTAAAAGCTGAGGGTAGAGGAGAAAGGGTAAAAGCTAAGTTTTCCCATTTTTCCTTACCCTTTTCGATTACTTTTGCCATCAATAAACAAGAAGTAACTAAACAAATTGCAGGAGAAAAACCATGAATATTTTTGGGATTGGTTTGCCGGAAATGGCAGTAATTTTTACCATCGCCCTGTTGGTATTCGGCCCGAAAAAATTACCAGAAATTGGTCGGAGTTTCGGCAAAGCACTGCGGGGATTTCAAGACGCTTCGCGGGATTTTGAGTCGGAGTTTACGCGGGAAGCCAAGCAGTTAGAAGAAGCAGTCGCCAGCAAAAAGCCGGAACCCGAAAAACTCGCGGCGGCCAAGGAAAATACCCCAGACAGTTAAATGAATAACTCTCAGAAGTCGGAAACTCCAGGCGAGTTAGTAATTCCCCAGCTAATTGTGGGTTTGGGAAATCCAGAACCAAAGTACGATCGCACCCGACACAACATCGGCTTTAATGCAGTGGATGCTTTGGCGAAAGCTTGGCAGATTTCCCTGTCGGAAAACCGCAAATTTCAAGGCATCTTTGGCGAGGGAAATCGGCTGCGGGGACAGAAAATTCGCTTGCTGAAACCGCTGACGTACATGAACCTGTCCGGCCAATCGATTCGGGCGGCCACAGATTGGTACAAAATACCTCCAGAGTCCGTATTAGTAGTATACGACGATATGGATTTGCCGATCGGCAAACTCAGAATGCGGCTTGCCGGTTCAGCGGGCGGACACAACGGCATGAAATCGACAATTTCTCATTTGGGCACGGACAAATTTCCCCGCTTGCGGATTGGCATCGGCAAACCTCAAAACGATGCTGCTAAAAATGACAAAGATACAATTTCCTTCGTGTTAGGAAAATTTTCCTCAGAGGAAAGTCAATTAGTAGAGAAAGTGCTTAAATTAGTTGTAGAAGCTGTGGAACTTAGCCTCCATCAGGGAGTAGAAAAAGCCATGAGTCTTTACAACAATCGTACCGTTGCAGAAACAAACGCGGAAACAAAAAGGTGAGTTCGAGACGTTTGCCCGAAACAACTGCATATGTCCGAGTGACTGGCCAATCTTGGCTAAAAGGCACGATTGAGGGTGAAGTGACTGCCGGCAATTTTGAGTGGCAGTTTCAGTGGCGTTTCACCGCAGAAAAAACACTGATACTGGAACCATCTCGGGGTAGGGCATTGATTCAGGAACCGCTGCACCGTTTTCTGGAAAAATGGGATTATCAGCTTGAACCGGGCGGGGATTATTCCTTTACAGTTCGGGCTCAGTTTTGAGAATAAACCTCTTCCACTCATTCCCAAATAATCTTGAAATTATCTGCGTTTATCTGTGTTTATCTGCCTTACATCAGCAGTTTTTGTTTTTTTAACCGCAGATGAACGCGGATTAACGCAGATGAAATGCGGGATAATCAATTGATTTGTGGTGATTGCAGCAATTCTTGAATTAAAGCAGGCGCAGTTGCTTCTCGGTAAGCGCCGCAATAATACATCGTCAAAACAGCTTTGTAAGCCCAGTGATTGGAAGGCACATCGGTAAAAGGATTTGGCAAAGTTTCAGCCTGATTGAGCACGCAAGCATTGAGGATTTGTTCTCGCGTTGGCTGCACTTGAACTAAAGAGTTATTTGGCTTTACTCGTGCAGGATTTTGTGCTTTTACAGAAGCAGAAAAGTGGGCACTAATTAGCAGTATAGCTGCGACAAAAATCGTGAGTTTCATAAGTAATTGGTCATTGGGAATTGATAAAATGACAACAGTCAAGCGACAACCAACAACTGCCAACTAACAACTGCCAACTTACTACTGACTAATTTTTCGCATTCCTACAGCCAAGACGCTCAAAAACAAAAGCCCCACTGCCCCAGCCAACGGATTGCCGTTAATTCCTGTCACCCAATCGGGAACAGAGCCAGAATATCGCACTAACTCCCCGATGTTAATTATATAGTATCCCCAGACTAAACCTGCATGAAGCCCGATCGACAAATCCAGCCTATCTTTGCTCGCCTCTCCTTTTAGGACTAATTTCAAATAATAATTCAGCCCGGTAGAAGCAGACATCAAACTCCAGAAAGAAATTCATGTGTCCCAGAATTAATGGAGCATTTCTGTCTTTTGTCCAAGCAAAAGCTAAATCCACTGGAGGAAAGCGCTCAATGTTCGCCCTCAATACCAATGCCCGCGCCTCAAACCTAGCTAAATTGCCTCCTAATGGAACAGAAAGTGTTTGACTTTCCCAAATTGCTCCTAATCTTAATCCCATTTCGTAGGGCAATACGTTAACACTAGAACCTGTATCTAGCAAGCCTGATGCACTTAAAGAGCAATTGCGATAAGTTAAAGTTAGTGGCAAGTAAGGCAATGTACTTAATGCACCCAGTTGCGGATCGATTTCGGCAAACGCAAATCTGACTTTATCAACCATGTTTTAGGGTTTTTTCTTCTGATAATGCTTTTGCTAAAACAGCAGCGGCTTCAAAAGAGTTGTAGGAATTAGTGCTAGATGCTTTGCCTTGCTCTTCTAGCGGAACTATACCTGATTCTTGCAGTAATTCGGATACGATAAAATGCAGTAGTAAAAGTTTGTCAGTGTGAGGCAAATCTTTCACGAGTGGTAGAATTTCAGCAAGCTGCATAAAAATTTCCCCAGGTTGGTTGTAGAGTATGGTCTGATCTATTATGCCATTTTCAAGAATTGATTAATCCGATCGCCCTTTTGAACGTTCTGACATCTGCCGCATTCCTACAGCCAAGACGCTCAAAAACAAAAGCCCCACTGCCCCAGCCAACGGATTGCCGTTAATTCCAGTCACCCAATCGGGAAC
>NZ_JBARVX010000173.1:0-14651 GCF_049646505.1 Microcoleus sp. | reverse complement strand
CTGCTGTTTCGTGCAATTGCTGTTCGAGATTTTGCTTTTGGGCCGCCAATTGCTCTTGCAAAGATGCGATCGTGCTTTCCCGTTCGCTCAACTGCTGCTGCAAACTTTCGTCCTTCGACTTGGCTGCTGTTTCGTGCAATTGCTGTTCGAGATTTTGCTTTTGGGCCGCCAATTGCTCTTGCAAAGATGCGATCGTGCTTTCCCGTTCGCTCAACTGCTGCTGCAAAGCGTCGTAACTTGCCTGCAGTGGATTTGGCTGTACCCTTACCTTTTCCGATAGAGTTTCTGCCGTTACACCCCGATCGACTGTGCTTTCTTCGGCTGTTTCCCCTGAGTCAGCGGTATCAACCGTACCTTCTTCACCTTTTTTCCAAGTGACAGTAACTTCACTTTTGTCCTTAGAAATATCCAGAGCGCCTTTTGCCAAGCGTTCTAGCAGTTCCGACCTTGATATTCCGAGTTTTCGAGCGATCGTATTCAATCTGTCGGCACTCGAAGGAGTCAGCGAAAGTCCGACTTTGACTTTGCTTTCTGAATTTGAACTAACTACATTGCGATTTTTTTTGACCATTGGCATTTTCCTCATGCCAACCTACACTTATTAGTATAGTGGCTGAAACTTCTCTTAAAATTAATGCTTGTTACTTACCAATTGTGGCAGCTTGTGGCAGCTTTCGTTCCAAATCGAACAAAAAGCCATGAATGTACTCTTCCGTCCATTCCTCGCCGTAGAACCGTTTAAACATTCCCCGGGCTGGGTCTTTTTCGGCACGGTACCGCAGATAGCGCAGTTGAGCTTGTAAAATACTATCTAACTTTGCGCTATCTGTCACGGGTTCGGCGCGATCGACCAAATCCAAATAAGCGCTGAGATAGTCTTTGAAAGCTGCAAAAACCCGAGTTTCCACAACCTCTGTTTCCTTGGGGCGAGTCCACAGAAACGCCGGCGAGAAAAACTGTTTGGCTTCCTCTGGGAAATCCCCACCCCAAGGAAGGTGCGGTTGATGAGTTTGAAAAATTTGTTCGATCGGCGCAGTATACTTAGCCTGGTAGTCAGCATCGCCGCCAAACAAAGGCTGCATATCCAGAGCAATTAAATGCCCGCCGGGGAGCGTCACCAAATCCGCGCCAAAAAACGGCAAATCAAAGTTAAGCTGCGGGAAAATCACAAAATTGAGAACTTGCAAACTGTTGCCGCCTTGGACGTGGGCCGCGCGAATTTGCCGCAGTTTTGGGGATGAAAAAGCATAACTGGTAGTTACGACCTCATCTTGGTTTTTCCCTTTCCCGACAGTAGCTTCCTTGAGTTCAAACCCTTCTGGAATCGGGTAAGACTGTAAGTCTAACCGATTTTTCATCAGAGCGATCGCCGCATCTAAAAAAGGTTGATAAAGAGTCATGTCGATTTTAGCTTTTAGATTTTATATTTTAGATTAGATTTCGGCCATCCACAGGTTTGTAGTAATGACTTCAGTTTTTCTGCCACCTTAACTTTAAGTAACCAAGTCCTTACTACAAACTTTTCCAACTTTTTTGGCAGCATCCCTGTGCCTTTAGCGGTCATCGCGCGCTCGCGGGGACAGCTAAAGGCACAGCATCTTCAAACAAAAACTCGTAAAGGAATTTTTCTGCCCATTCGCGACCAAAATAACTGCTAAACAAGCCCGAAGCCGGGTCTCTGTCTGCGCTGTACTGGTCGTAATCTTTTTGAGCTTTAACGATGCGCTGAATATCTTCCGGGTCTGTCAGCGGTTGTGCCTCCGACAGCATTTTCCAGTACAAATCCAAATAGTCTTTATAAGCTGGATATACCCGATTTTCTACTGTTTCCGCATCTGTTTTGGCGAACAGCAAGTATTTAGAAAAATACTGATTGGCATCATAAAATTTCATTTCTAAATTTTGGGCCAAATCGTCGTACTTGTCGCGGAGCGATTGTAGAGGTTGAACGTATTTTGCTATATAAGCTTCATCTCTAAATAGCGGCTGAAAGTCGAGAACTACCAAAATTTTCTTCTTGCCGAAAGACAAGAGGTCAATTCCCAACAGAGGCAAATCGTAATTGTGATTGGGATAAATCACGCAATTAAAAACTTGAGCTGCTTCACCCGCATCGATGTAAGTGTAGCGGATTTTTCGCAATTGCGGGCATTCGTAACACCAACTGCGGATTGTAGCTGGGGTTTTGCCGCGCTCGCTGACATTGACTTCCAACCCGGAGGGAATCGGGCGACTTTGCAAATCAAACCTTTGAAACAGCTCTTGCTCTAGGTATTCCCGAAAAGGCTGGTACATAGCGAATTAACTCGGATGGCAAAACTAAGAGCGATCGTAAAGGATGCCGATCGCCCCCGTCTCGTTTATTAGAAACAAAGTAACAATCCGTAACATTAAGGCGGTACGGCTGGGGCTGCCCGTTCCCTCCGCGGTACTTTCCGTCGGCTGCAACGCCCGTCAGGAGAATGAGTTCAACTTTTCAGCTTCCTCAAAAAGTCTGCCAGCAAAATCTTGATTCTGAGAAATTGCTCGAATTGTGTCGCTGTTGTTGCGATCGATCGTAACTTCAAATTTTTCAAGTATCGTGGGAAAATTAAATAGTAAAATTGCATTAAAACTGCACGGGGGTATTTCTAGTCAGTAACTCAGGGCTCAAGCCACTGAGCTTGGTCGCGAAAAAACGAGCAAGCTATGCTGACGGGCCTAAGATTCTTGAAATCTCCGTTATTTTAGTCACGACACCCTGTGGATGCGAAGCTAGTCCCTTGCCCTGTCATCTGCAATTAAACAGCCTTAAAGTCACTGAGGCAGTGTTGCAGGTTTAAAAAGCTCTTATAACATTGACCGACAAGCTAACATTACACGCAAGTGGAGGACACAACAATGTCCAATTTTATTTTCGTACTCGATACAAACAAAAGACCACTAATACCTTGTAAGCCGTCAGTGGCTCACAAGTTGTTAACCGCCGGTAAAGCGGCTGTTTTCAAAAGGTTCCCGTTTACCATTATTCTCAAAAAGGTGGTAACAGCAACTATTGAATCAATTAGTCTCAAGTTAGATCCAGGCTCTAAAACTACTGGCATCGCATTATTACAAGGCGAAAAAGTAATTTTTGGCGCTGAACTAACTCATCGGGGTCAAACCATCAAAGCAAGTCTTGATTCCCGTCGCGCACTGCGTCGAGGAAGGCGAAACCGTCATACTCGTTACCGCCAAGCAAGGTTTTTAAACCGTACCCGCCAAAAAGGTTGGTTAGCACCATCCTTGCAGCACCGGGTAGAAACCACCCTAACTTGGGTTAACAAATTACGCAGACTTGCACCAATTAGTTTGATTGTTCAAGAGCTTGTCAGATTTGACCTACAACAACTAGAAAATCCTGAGATTTCCGGCGTTGAGTACCAACAAGGCGAACTGCAAGGTTACGAAGTTCGTGAATATCTACTCAACAAATGGAACATAAAATGTGCTTACTGCAACGCTGAGAACGTAGCTTTGCAAGTTGAACACATTCATCCAAAAGCCAAGGGTGGAAGTAATCGAATTTCAAATCTCTGCCTTGCTTGCGAAAAGTGCAACCAGAAGAAAAACACTCAAGATGTTGAGCAATTCTTAGCAGAAAAACCTGATATTTTGAAGCACATCCTTGCACAAGCAAAACGTCCGCTTAAAGATGCTGCTGCCGTGAATTCGACTCGATGGGCGTTGTTCTCTCATCTGAAAGAAACGGGGTTGCCCGTTTTGACTGGTTCAGGTGGACTGACAAAGTTTAATCGTACTCGACTGCAACTACCTAAAACTCATTGGCTTGATGCTGCTTGTGTCGGCCAAGTTGAATCCTTGTCTGTCGTAACGAGCAAACCATTGCTAATCAAGGCAACTGGACACGGGACTCGTCAAATGTGTCGTACAGACAAATTTGGATTCCCATTTCGGTACGTTCCGAGAAACAAGTTTGTCAAAGGTTTTCAAACTGGCGACATTGTAAAAGCAATCGTTACCAGTGGTAAAAAAATAGGTGAATACGTTGGTCGGGTTGCGGTGAGAACGACTGGTTCATTCAATATCTCGACATCAGAATTGGTGCAAGGGATTAGTCACAAATACTGCCAAACTGTTCACCACAAAGATGGCTACAGTTACTCATTTTAAACTTGAAGATTCAAGGCGATTGAAATCGCCGAGCCGTTTTCCTCTCAGGACTGAAGTCGCTGAGTTTCCCACTTACCGAGCTTTTTTATGACACAACCGATCGCGCTTTCAGCAAATACCTTAGAGAACTATCAAGGGATGGGAGTTCCCGAAGCAAGCCTCCCGCTGATTTTGCAGCGCGGCGGCGACGAATTGCTGCTGTCAAAAGCCGACGATCGCTTTACAATTCGCCCCTCACCGACAGCATCAATCTCAAGCGATTGGGCGGCACAAATCCCGGCAAAACTCAACCGCCGCATCGCCCAAAGCAATATTGAAGAATATCTGGTTGCGCCCTCTAACCTAGATGCAGCAATGCAAGCAGCCCGCGCCAGCGATAGTGTAGCTTTTGCCAGCCATGTCTATTGTCCCGCCAACAATCCGAGTACATTCTTTTATTTAACCGATCGAATTACAATTCAATTTGGCGAACAAGTAAACGAAACATCGCGAAGTGCGATCGCCAGTTTTGCTGCCTTAAAAATAGTCCGGCAAATAGCAGGAATTCCCAACACCTTTCTCTGCGAAGTCACAAAACAAGCAACAGAAAACCCAATCAAAATTGCCAACCGCCTGACAAGATATCCAGAAGTTCTGATTGCTGAACCCAACATTTTAGTAGAGACTCAGCAATACTACACGCCCCGCGATCCGTTTTATCCCAAACAGTGGTATCTCAACAACCAAGGCGGCAGCGAACTTGTCGGCGGCGCTCAAATTTATGCAGAAGCCGCTTGGGATATAACTCGCGGCGCGCGATCGATCGTAATTGCCGTCGCTGACGATTCAGTTGACTTGACACACCCAGATTTTCAAGGCCAAGGCAAAATCGTCTCGCCCATCGATTTCAAAGACGGCGACACTTCCCCGATGCCAGTCGCCGAATCGGACAACCACGGCACAAGTTGCGCCGGTGTCGCCGCTGCAGAAGAAAACGGCAAAGGCATTGTCGGCGTTGCGCCAGGATGCGCCCTGATGCCCATCCGTACTACGGGTTTTCTCGACGACGATTCTGTCGAAAAAATATTCAATTGGGCGATCGAAAAAGGCGCGGCCGTCATTTCTTGCAGTTGGGGGCCGGGGGCGGTTTACTATCCGCTTTCCCTGCGGCAAAGTGCCGTCATCAACAAAGCCGCCACCCAAGGGCGGGGCGGCAGAGGCTGCGTGATTCTGTTCGCTGCGGGCAATGCCAACCGCCCAGTTAACGGTACTGTAGATGAGAAAGGCTGGCAGAATAACATTTTGGGCGATCGAACTAAATGGCTGGCAGGATTTGCCGTGCACCCGGATGTGATTGCGGTGTCTGCTTCCACTTCTCTGAACAAAAAAGCAGCCTACAGCAACTGGGGCAGCAGCATCTCGGTGTGCGCCCCCAGCAACAACGCGCCGCCGGGAACTTGGCTGCCAGAAACCGGATTTATTGCGACTGCGCCGGAGGTGACGCAGTATTTGCCCGGTTTGGGGGTGTTTGCTGCCGATCGAGTCGGCGCTGTCGGCTACGACGCGGGGGACTACACCAATACCTTTGGCGGCACTTCTAGCGCCACTCCAGTAGTCGCTGGAGTTGCAGCTTTGGTGCTTTCGGTCAACCCCCGTTTGACGGCGCGGGAAGTGCGGGGAATTCTCGAACAAACTGCTGACAAAATTGTTGATTCCGAACCCGATCCGCAGTTGGGAAATCGGATGGGAAATTACGATCCTAACAGCCGCCGCAGCGATTGGTTTGGTTACGGGAAAGTGAATGCTTTGAAAGCTGTCGAAGCTGCGGTGAGAAAGGGCGGCGGCAATCCGAATATCGGCGGTGCGAGGTTTAGCGATATTTCTGGACATTGGGCACAGAACTTTATTGAGGCTTTGGCTGCGGGGAATATAATTAGCGGTTTTCCTGACGGTTCTTTTAGACCTGATGACAGTTTAAATCGCGCTCAATATGCGGCGCTGTTGGTGAGTGCGTTTAGTCCGGTTCCGAAGCGGTTGGCGACAAATTTTATTGATGTTTCTGCTAGTTTTTGGGCCAGAAGTGCGATCGAACGGGCGAATCGGGGGGGGTTTTTGTCGGGGTTTCCGGGGTTGAAGTTCGGCCCGAATCAGAATTTGACTAAGACTGAGGCGATTGTCTCTTTGGTTAACGGTTTGGAACTTAAGGGGGGAAATCCCGATGTTTTGAATGTTTACACCGATCGATCGCAAATTCCTAATTTTGGTTTGAGTGCGATCGCCGCTGCAACTGCTTTGAAGATTGTAGTCAATTATCCGGCGCGCGATCGGCTTTCGCCGCGGCGGGACATTACCCGCGCTGAGATTTCGGCTTTGATTTACCAGACTTTGGTGGCAATTAATCGCGCTAGGGCGATCGATTCTCCTTACATTGTGTAGCTAAGCTTTTGTGCATTTAAACTTAACTTTGGGGCGGCCGGGCAACCAACCAACCACAAAAATTTAACAGGACTTACGCCAATTTTGCTCGTTACCAGGCTCTGCCTGGTAATGCAGATCCGGAGGCTCTGCCTCCTTTTATCTGGCAACTTACAGGAGAGAAGACTGTAGGATGTGTTCCGCTTGCATCGGAATGATTATTTAACCACAGAGAACACAGAGTACACAGAGGGAGAGAATATATATCTGAATCATTCGGATGCAACCGGATTTGATATGAGTTTTCTTGTGGAACAGGCATCTTACCTGTTCGTTTAATTTTCTCAACAGCAGTTGATAGTGTAGGTTGGGCTATTGGAACAAAACCAAACCTACACTATCCACACATCCGCAACTACTTCGCCGCAGGTAAAGACAACTGAGGCGCAATTTTAGGATAGCTTCCATTCTCAGGAATCGCAGCGGGTTCCTGGGAAAGCAAAAACTCGCGAATCAATCTAGCAACTGCTCTTTGAGCTAAACCGCCTGCGACTTTCTGACCCATATTCTGCACTTCTGGTTTCAGCAACAACTGCGGCAGTAACTGCAATACTTTCATGCCGTCAAAACCGGGGGTTGATTGCAAAATTCCCCAAATGCGTTTGATGTGATCTAAGTTTTTTTGATCGGTTGTTGAAACTACTGGTTGATTTGCCTTGACTCCAAACCATTCGCCGACTACTGCTTTGGCATTGGCAAAGGCATTGCTGGAAATTATATCGAGATTTTTGACTAATTCGGTGACGATGCGATCGCGAATAAAATCTCCCCTTTCGGAAAATAAATATTCTAAGGCTTGATTCAGGATTTTGCTGACATCGTAATCGTCGCTCTCGCGGGCATTGTTCAGCAAGTTTTCTAAGCGGTTCCAGCGGAATTCGCCTTGTTTGAACAGCAAATCTTTCAGAGATGCCCTCAATTCCGGTGCAGGGTCGCTCAACAGCCGTTTTGCTACGTAAGGATAGGCTTTGCTGAGCACTTTGAATTCGGGGTCAACGTTGATGGCGATGCCTTCTAGGGTGACGAGCGATCGAATAATCAAAGCATAGTAAGCTGGAACTCGGAACGGATATTCGTACATCACGGCGGAAAGTTCGTCAGTAATGCTTTTGAAATTGAGTTCGGCAACGCTAGCACCCAAAGCATTGTTAAACACGCCCGCCAAAGCTGGAATAATTGGCGTTAAATCGGTATCCGGTGTCAAAAATTCTAACTTGACATAATCTCTAGCTAAACCTTCAAAATCGCGGTTGACCAAATGCACTACAGCTTCCAACAAGCCGTATCGCTGATAAGGTTTAACTTCGCTCATCATTCCGAAATCGAGATAAGCTAATTGACCGTCAGGAGTTGCTAACAGGTTGCCGGGATGCGGGTCTGCGTGAAAGAAACCGTGTTCTAGCAACTGTCTGAGAGAGCACTGCACCCCCACTTCAATTAAGTAAGGAGCGTCGATTCCTTGAGCTTTGACGGCTTCTAAATCCGTGAGTTTGATGCCGGTGATCCACTCCATTGTCAAGACGCGGCGGCGGGTATATTCCCAGTAGATTTTGGGAACGTAAATATCTTTGAGATTTCCGTATAATTGGGCGAAGCGTTCGGCATTTTGTCCTTCGTGGGTGTAGTCCATTTCTTCGTAAATGCGTTCGCCCAACTCGTCCATAATTCCCGCTAAATCGCTGCGAATTATTTTGAAACTGTTTTGCGCCCAAAGTGCGACGCGCCGCAGGATGTAAATATCGAGACCGATGTTCTCGGCTAAACCCGGCCGCTGTACTTTGATGGCGACGGTTTCTCCGGTTTTGAGTTTGCCTTTGTAGACTTGTCCGAGGGAGGCTGCTGCGATCGGATCTGCAGTGATTTCGGCGTAAATTTCGTTGGGATGCGCGCCCAATTCTTCTTCTATAAATTGATATGCTACTTCGTTGGGAAACGGTGGCAATTGGTCTTGCAGGGTTGTTAGTTCTTCTAAATATGTCGGCGGTACTAAGTCGGGACGAGTTGAGAGTGCTTGTCCTATTTTGATGAAAGCTGGGCCGAGTTGGCTGAGAATTTCCCGCAGGCGCACGGCGCGGCGCTTTTCGTTGGCTGCGGTGCGCCCTCTTTTTTTGTCCCACCACAGACTGAAGGCAAAGCTAAAAAATGTCCAGACAACACTCAACAGCCTTCCCCAGACTTGCAGCGGGCGATTTCGGTATTGGGCTGCGATCGCCTCTGGATCGTAGCGCACAGCTTCTCCGGCCAACTCGTAAGCGATATCCTTGGCTGATTTGAGCGGTTCTGGAGTAACCGCCACTGTCTCTAGTTGTACTTCTACTGCTTGCAGGGGAACTGTTTCTATCTCTTGGAGATTTTGCAGTGCAGTGTGAGTCCCTGAATTTGAGTAAGTTAGCGGGGTGGCTGGCGATACTGTCTTGACATCCATAAACTCAGACCTAGTGTGAAGCATTGTAAACTAATTGTAACAATTTGTCGCCTTCTCACCACTGCTTTAAGATAGAGAAAACCGAATTCATTGGTCATTGGTCATTAGTCATTGGTCATTAGTCATTAGTCATTGGTCATTGGTCATTAGTCATTAGTCATTAGTCATTAGTCATTGGTCATTAGTCCAAGACTTATGCGCTATGACCTAAGAAACCGGGTTTTTTAGTGCATCTAGGGTCGTAATGCGTCTTTTCGAGAAAAACCCGGTTTCTGACCGCCCCCTCTCCCATTCTCCCCCTCTCCCCCTCTTTACTCCCCACCGGTTCTCTGGAGTCGATCGCGAATGCCTGAAAGTTGCGATTTTGTGCTGACGGGCGATCGAGGTTGGGGCATTTCGGTATCGGGCCAGTTCGGTAAGTCGCTACAGGGACACGATTCCGGCGGCATGGCATTTGTGGCGAACACTACGGGCATGGCGCAGCGCGCGCAGGGACTGATTTCCCATGCTGGTGTCAGCAGTTGGGCAATTGTTTCGTTTGTGCCTTGCAGGTAGCAGTCGCCGCTGTCGGGGGAGATAATTTTTTGCCAGCATTCTTCAAATTCGCTGCTGTAGCGATCGCCCGCAATTACCGATTTTGGCAGCAGCGCTTCGGAACCGTTGCGAATTAATACTTTTTTGCCTAGCTGAAACCAATAACTAATATATTTTCTTACTTCACTATCTGATGCCATAACTTTTAGTCAATCCTGCGATTAGTTGATAATTTTAAGCTTTAAAATTGAAATCTGTACTCTATCTCAAGAGACATTTTATATTTTACATTTTTTCAAAATTTGGCTGTTCCTCATATCAAATTGTTGTGCTATTTGCCCTAGGGAGTATGTTTTTTGACTAATTTATGTGACTCTTGAGTTTTCAATCTTCCTTAAAATTATACCTGATTTTAAGTGAAAATTGTATGTCGGGAAACCGAGATGTTTTCTCCCTAGTCGATCGCCCTTCGGGGCTGTTAATTCTTGGCTGGCGGCAGCGGTGTACCCAAAGCGCTCAGATTTAAGGCGTAACCTCCGGTGGCGAGATAAACACTGTCGGCGATCGCCCCGATGTGCCGCACGAGAGTGCCGAGGCGATCGCGAAACAGCCGCCCCGCAGGATAAGCAGGCACAACGCCCCATCCGGTTTCTTCCCCTACCAAAATTACATCGGCCTCCGTTGACTTCAAACCGGCGAGCAAATCTTGCTGCATCTGGCCCCAAACTGTCGCTTCTTGTTCCAACAGATTCGCCGTCCAAGTTCCCACCGAATCAATTAACAAGCAATCCGACGCTGAAGCCGATCGCACAACTGTTGGTAATTCGATCGGCACTTCCAGAGTTTTCCAATCAACCAGACGGCGATTTCGGTGCTTTTCTAGGCGCTGCAGCCACTCCAAATCCGCTTCATCAACCACGCCGGTAGCCACATAAATTACTTGTTTTCCCGAACCCGCCGCCAGAGTTTCAGCCCATTCACTTTTGCCACTTCGGGCAGGCCCAGTTACTAAAATTATTTTAGTCATTTGTTGTTTGTTGTTGGTTATTTGTTGTTGGTTATTTGTTGTTGGTTATTTGTTGTTGGTTATTTGTTATTTGTTGTTGGTTATTTGTTGTTGGTTATTTGTTGTTGGTTATTTGTTATTTGTTATTTGTTATTTGTTATTTGTTGTTGGTAGGGGCGGTGCCCCCGTGCCCGCCCTCATTTGTTATTTGTTATTTGTTATTTTAGCCGAAGAGCGACTTGTCCGCTGGCGTAGCCGAAGCAAGTCGAAGGCTAGTCATCGATCGCATCATTAGGCAAGCGAAAAAAACCCTAGTATTTGGTAGCGGTGAGTTGAGCTGAATATCACTCCTATACAAGCCTGTCTATCGAGGCAAAACCGACCATCCCGATAAGCGTGTTTATTTGTAATCAGCTATTTACAAAGGATTAAACATAACTAGCAATTACCCATTACCAATTACCCATTATGATTTAAACTGCCAACGGTTAAATGCTTTTTAAGCGATAATAGCATTGATGAGACAAGATCGGAGTCAGTCGATCGAGAACCCCAATATTTCCACAGCTCTCAATTATGCCAGATCGTCCTCAGATATCAGCAATAATTTGCACCCACAATCGCGCGGCCTATTTAGCAGGGGCGATCGACAGCTTGCTGGTACAGGATTTTCCCGACAACTTTGAAGTAGTAGTAGTCGATAACGCTTCTAGCGATTATGCCAGTCCCGAAAGTTCCACTTCGCGCACCCGCGAGGTAGTAGAAGCCCGACTGGGCGATCGGCGTCTCAAGTACGTCTGGGAACCCGAAATCGGTCTGTCAATCGCCCGGAACACCGGCGCAAAGCAAGCTGGCAGCGACATATTAGCTTATCTCGACGACGACGCTGTTGCCGATCCAAATTGGCTCAGGGAGCTCCACAGCGCTTATCAAAGCAATCAAAAACTAGCCGTAGCCGGCGGCAAAGTTAACTTGCTGTGGCCTGATGGAGTCAGCCCGCCCGCATGGCTGTCACCAGGATTGGCCCAAAACTTGGGAGAATACGATTTAGGCAATACTTGCCAGTACGTGACTGCTGTCGGTTTGACTCCCAGGGGTGTCAACTACTCGATCCGGCGCGATTTTCTCGAACAAATTGGCGGTTTCGATGTCAAACTCGGTAGGGTAGGCAAAAAGTTGCTGTCAAACGAAGAATTGCGCGCCACAGAATTAGCATTAGAGTTAGGTTGGCAAGTTGTTTATCTGCCGTCTGCCCTGGTGCTGCACAATGTCGCCCCAGAACGGCTTAATAAAGCTTGGTTTCTAGAGCGCGGGTGGTGGCAAGGCATTAGCGAGTGTTATCGAGAACAATTGTCCGATCGAGCCGGTATTGCTCAGTTTGGGCGGGGGGGTGAAAGAATATTGAGGGGTATCTGGAAGTCTTTTAAATACATTAGAGATCCGGGAGTGCGCTTTGAAAATTTCGTTTTTGCCTGGGGTCAAATCGGTTATTTGAGTGCAGCCCTCCGCGGTCTGATTTTTCTACCGAAATCGACCTCCAGGCATTAGGCTATAAGCAATATCCCTCACCGCTCAAGTCGTCGGCGCTACCGTGCCGATCGCACTTCAACCACAACAACTCCACCGCATTCAGGTTCAAGCAATCGATTATGACCTCTAGTTCATCCAAGATTCCGGTTTCGGTTCTCATTCCGGCAAAAGACGAAGAACTCAATCTACCTGCGTGTCTGGCCAGCATTGCCAGGGCGGATGAAGTTTTCATGGTTGATTCCCAAAGCAGCGATCGCACGGTAGAAATTGCCATCAGCAGCGGTGCAAAAATAGTGCAGTTCTACTTCAACAATCGCTGGCCCAAAAAGAAAAATTGGTCTTTGGACAACCTGCCCTTTCGCAACGAATGGGTCTTAATTGTCGATTGCGACGAGCGCATTCCTCCAGAACTTTGGGACGAAATCGCCGAGGCGATCCAAGACCCCAATTTTGAAGGATACTACCTCAACCGCAAAGTTTTATTTTTAGGTCAATGGCTGCGTTACGGCGGCAGATATCCAGACTGGAATTTGCGTTTGTTCAAACATCAAAAAGGCCGTTACGAAAATCTCGGCACCGAATCCGTCCCCAATACAGGCGACAACGAAGTTCACGAACACGTCATTTTAGCCGGTCAAGTCGGCTACTTAAAAAATGACATGATCCACGAGGATTACCGAAATTTATTTCACTGGATCGAGCGTCACAACCGCTATTCTAATTGGGAAGCTCGCGTTTATTACAATATTCTTCTCGGTCGAGGCGACAGCGGCACTATTGGCGCTCACCTATTTGGAGATGCCGTGCAGCGGAAGCGATTTCTCAAAAAAGTTTGGGTGAGGCTGCCTTTTAAACCACTGCTCAGATTTATTTTATTTTACTTCATTCAGTTAGGCTTTTTGGATGGAAAAGCTGGGTATATTTATGCAAGGCTATTGAGTCAGTACGAGTATCAAATTAATGCAAAGCTTTACGAACTGCGCTGCTGCGGCGGCCAGTTGAATGTGGCCGAATCTGAGCCGAATCTGCCGCCCCCAGTGGTGAGAAGTCAAGAGACTGAAGTTAAATCGCCATAACAGTATGAAATTTTAAGCTCAGATTGCAGCGGATTGACGCAGAAGAAGCAGATGAATGTCGATTTGGAGCGAGTGCGATCGCCCTTTGTGGATTTAATGGGCGATCGCACTTTTAATTCTTCCCTAAACCAGCATGAAGTTCGCCGTTGTCAGTGAATTGGCACTCACTCCAATCATAACGCCTAACTCCTCCCCGGTCAAGAGATTTTTGATAATTGTACCCTGAGTATTTTGAGTTATTGCTAACTGGCTAAAACTCAAACCACCGCTCAATCCAATCACATCTTGACCAGCAGTAAAATCAGCAATAATGTCAAATCCTTGACCATTTGTCAAGACAAAAACATCGTTACCGCTACCGCCAATCAAACTATCATTGCCCAATTCTCCGTAAAGAATATCATTACCTTTCCCGCCCGTGAGAGTATCATTATCTTCCCCACCGTAAAGAGTATCATTTCCTTCGCACCCTCCCAGCATATCTGCTCCTCCCTCACCGCCGATGAAATCATTACCTGCGCCACCGCAAATAGTATCCGAACCCTGATTTCCAAACAAGTAGTCATCACCTTGACTGCCCAGCATTATGTCGCCACCTTTGCCTCCATATAAAGTGTCATTATCCTTACCGCCATCAATGAAATCATCATTGCGATTTGCATAAACGATATCATCACCTTCGCGGCCATTTATGGAGTCATTGCCTTTGCCCCCGAAGATTAAATCATTGCCCGAGTCGCCAAGAATGATGTCATTATTTTCATCTCCAAATAAGATGTCATCACCAGTACCGCCGCTGATGAAGTCGTTGCCTTGATTGCCGTTGAATATGTCGCGAGTGTTGCCGCCGTATAAGTTATCATTGCCAGATTTGGCATCGAATATGTTGCCGCTGTTGCTGCCGAGAAATTCGTCGTTTTTGGCAGTACCTATTTGAATGCCTGATACACCGAGTATGGTGTTTTCAACTGCATTGGGTTGGTTTAAGTTGGGATAGGCAATTGTGTCGCAGATGCACTCGTCATTTGGCGCAGGCGTCGGTACGGGTGCAGGCGCAGGGGCAGGTGCAGGAGTAGGCGCAGGTGCGGGTGCAGGCGCAGGCGCGGGTGCAGGTGCAGGAGTAGGTATTGGTACGAGTGCAGGAGTAGGTATTGGTACGGGTGCAGGCGCGGGTGCAGGCGCAGGCGCGGGTGCAGGCGCAGGCGTGGGTGCGGGTGCAGGCGTCGGTACGGGCGCAGGAGTTGGCGTGGGTACGGGCGCAGGAGTAGGTGTCGGTGCGGGTGCAGGCGTTGGCGTCGGTACGGGTGCAGGCGTTGGCGTGGGTACGGGTGCAGTGTCGGTGTCAGTGTTGGTAACTGCGACATCATCGGCATTAACACCGCTGTAATTGGTATCGGTACTGGTAGCAGCAGCAGTGACAATATTGTAAGCAACACTGCCATCTACTAATAAGTCATCTACTCCGGTGACAGTG
>NZ_JBARVX010000172.1:0-5044 GCF_049646505.1 Microcoleus sp. | reverse complement strand
CAATAACCAATAACCAATAACCAATAACCAATAACCAATAACCAATAACCAATAACCAATAACCAATAACAATGATGAAACTCCTGCGGGACGATCGCTTCTGGAAAATTGCCGTACAGGCGATATTCGTAATTTTAGTAATCGCTGTCATCGCCATTCTCTGGGACAATCTCAGTGCCAATTACGCGCAATTGGGAATTGCATTTGGATTTGACTTTCTCAATTTCCAAGCATCCTTTGACATCGGCGAAAGCGTCATCCCCTACAGTCCCGAAAACAGTTACAGACAAGCTTATTTTGTCGGTTTAATCAACTCGCTGCGGGTGATGGGTTTGGGGATTGTTTTCGCAACAATTGCGGGTTTGACAGTAGGAATTGCCCGCCTTTCCGACAATTGGCTGCTGCGAACTCTGGCTGGTTTGTATGTGGAGATTTTGAGGAATACGCCGTTATTGCTGCAATTATTTTTCTGGTATTTTGCAGTTTTCATTTCCCTGCCAAAACTGGAAGACAACCAGCAGATGAGGGGGCCGATTTACTTGACAAATCGCGGTATTGCTGTACCTTGGCCTGTGGCTTTGCCGGGTTTTGAAATTTGGTTGATTTTGCTAACTGTCGGAGTTTTGGCTGCTGCTGGGCTGTGGATGTGGCGGGGGCGGGTGATGCTGGAACAAGCGAAGCCGGGAAGACAGTTGTTTTGGGCGGCTGGTGCGATCGGGCTAAGTGCGATCGTAGCTTTAATTATCACCAAAAATCTGCCTTTGCGCCTAGATTTTCCCCGCCTGACACCAGCATTGCAACTCCAAGGAGGATTAAAAATAACTCCAGAATTTGCAGCCTTGGTAACAGGACTCAGCTTGTATACTGGGAGTTACATTGCAGAAATTGTCCGCGCCGGAATTCAGTCAGTATCGCGAGGCCAGTGGGAAGCCGCAAAATCTTTGGGACTAAAATCGGGAACCGCGATGCGGAGGGTAATTTTGCCCCAAGCTTTGCGGGTGATTGTGCCGCCTTTAACCAGTCAGTATCTGAATTTAGCTAAGAATTCGAGTTTAGCGGTGGCCGTGGCTTATCCCGACGTTTACTTTGTGGTGGGCTCTCCGACGCTGAATCAGACCGGTCGGGCGATCGAAGCAATGTTAATTATCATGGTAACATACCTAACAATTAGTTTGATAATTTCTCTGTTCATGAATTGGTACAATCAAACCGTACAACTAAAGGAAAGGTAAATTTTTAACATAAAAAATCCCAGAAGGGAAAGGCAAAACAAAATGGCTTACAGTGACTTCAACTTAAACAGCGTTTTGAAAATATTTGAATTAAGTTATTCTGAAACCGCTGATTTGTTTGCCGGCGAACCGGAATTAGAATGCAGCGCGTTACTCGCAGAAAATTTGCGGCGATATCTACCAGTAGCTGTTGGCAGCAATACAGAAAAATCGCGTTCGGAAATGATTGTAGCGCCAGTTTTATTAGAATTGAGAACACAATTACAAGAGCAGATAGGTTTATTTTCAGGAATCGACTTTAATGTTAGTCCCGAAAGAGGTTTAAACGGCAGTTGCGATTTTGTGATTGGCAATTCATCAGGACTCTTGTTACTCGCTGCACCAGTCATTATAATTGTAGAAGCCAAACCGGAAAATCTCAATAGTGAATTGGGACAGTGCGTAGCAGAAATGTTTGCAGCTAGCATATTTAATGAACGTGAAGGAAACGATATTCCTGCGATATATGGCGCTGTCACTAGCGGGAATACATGGAGATTTATGAAACTTAAAAAACAAGTTATTGAAATTGACTTGACTGAATATTACCTCAGCGATGTCAATAAAATATTAGGAATATTAGCCAGCGCAATCAATCATTAATAACAACTAATAACCTGTGGAAACAACCCCCGTATTACCGCCCCCACCCACCGAATCGCCCACGCCTTGGAATTGGGCGCGCAAAAACTTATTCAGTACCTGGTACAACTGCATTCTGACAGTAGTTTGTGCGGTTGTCGCCTTCCAAACTGTTAAAGGAATTATCGTTTGGGCAACTACAAAAGCTCAATGGCGGGTATTAGAAGCCAACTTGCCGCTATTTTTTGCGGGCAGATTTCCCCGCGATTCTTACTGGCGGCTGTGGATAGTAACGGCGATAATTGCTTTGTTGGGAGGCTTGACTTGGGGAAACATTCAGCGGGAAGAACGTCTTTGGAATCCGCCTTTACTAATTATACTCGGTGCTGCGGTTGTGGGTGCGCTCATTTCTCCGATCGACCCAACCTCTCGTTTTTACCTGCTAGCAAGTATTATCGCAGCCACCGCGGGCTATCTCGCCGCCAGAAAAATTAACCGCAACCCCCCCTCGCCCACCCTTAGCAAGGGGGGGTTGGGGGGGGTTAGCTGGATGCCTACAATTTGGGTTATTTCCTTCCCGCTGATTCTGTGGTTAATTAAAGGCGGTTTAGGTTTGAGAGAAGTCTCGACAAACGATTGGGGCGGTTTAGTATTGACGCTGTTTTTAGCAATTATCAGCATTGTGCTTTCCTTTCCCTTGGGAGTATTGCTAGCCTTGGGGAGACAAAGTTCTTTGCCTGTTGTCAAACTGTTTTCAACATTATACATTGAAATCGTTCGCGGCTTGCCATTAATTGGCATTTTGTTTTTAGGTCAAGTGATGCTGCAATTATTTTTGCCGCCCGAATATCCGAGATTGGATAGAGTCATTAGGGCGATCGCCGGATTAACATTATTCAGCGCCGCATACCTAGCCGAAAACGTGCGCGGAGGCTTGCAGGCTGTACCTAGAGGACAAATAGAAGCGGCAAGGGCGATCGGGCTAAACACACCGCTACTCACAATTCTGATTGTACTGCCTCAAGCCCTGCGAACAGTCATTCCGGCGATCGGCGGTCAATTCATCGGATTATTCATGGATACATCCCTACTTTCCCTATTTGGAATGTTAGAATTAATCGGAATATCCCGCGCCGTATTAGCAAATCCATCATACATCGGCAGGTACGCCGAAGTTTACATATTCGTCGGCATCATCTATTGGGTATTTTGCTACTCAATGTCATTAGCCAGCCGCAAAATAGAGCGAAGTTTAGAAGTAGGTCAAAGGTAAAAATTAATCTGCGTTCATCCGCGTTCATCCGCTAAAATCAGCGGTAAAAAAAATATGGAAAATCAACTAACAGCCCCAGAAAAAGTAATCGTAGCAGAAAAAGTCCACAAATGGTACGGACAATTTCACGTACTGCGCGGTGTCAGCATGACCGTAAACCGGGGCGAAGTCGTCGTAGTGATGGGCCCGTCAGGCTCTGGAAAATCGACGTTTATTCGTACATTCAACGCATTAGAGGCATATCAGCAAGGTAAAATTACGATCGACGGAATCGAACTTTCCCACGACTTGCAAAACATCGAGACAATTCGCCGGGAAGTAGGAATGGTGTTTCAGCAATTCAACCTATTTCCCCACCTATCAGTCTTGCAAAACGTCATGCTAGCGCCCGTATGGGTGCGCCGCTGGCCAAAGAAAAAAGCCGAAGAAGTAGCGATGCAACTGTTAGAAAGAGTGGGAATTTTGGAACAAGCACAAAAATATCCCGGACAGTTATCTGGCGGACAGCAGCAGCGGGTAGCAATTGCACGTTCTCTAGCAATGCAGCCTAAAATTATGCTATTTGACGAACCGACATCAGCATTAGATCCGGAGATGGTGCGGGAAGTTTTAGATGTGATGCGAAATTTAGCTCAAACTGGAATTACAATGGTAGTGGTGACTCACGAAGTCGGGTTTGCGCGCGAAGTTGCCGATCGCATTGTATTGATGGATGAGGGCGTTTTAGTGGAAGAAGCGAAGCCGGAAGAGTTTTTTCAGAACCCGAAGGAAGAACGCACCCGCAAGTTTTTGTCTCAGATATTATAGGGAATTGGGCATTGGGAATTGGGCATTGGGAATTGGGCATAGGGCATAGGGCATAGGGCATAGGGCATAGGGCATAGGGCATAGGGCATAGGGCATAGGGCATTAGAGTCAACTAATAACAAATAACTAATAACTAATAACTAATAACTAATAACTAATGACCACAAAAACTCTACCGCTAGTTAAAGACTCAGAACGCTTGGAAATCCGCCTCAAAGAAATTCCGGCGGTTCCCGGTGTATACTTAATGCGCGATGAGGGCGATCGCATCCTTTACATCGGCAAATCAAAAAAACTCCGAAACCGCGTCCGTTCCTATTTTCGAGACAGCCAAAAACTGAGTCCCCGCATCGCAATGATGGTGCAGCAAGTGCGGGAAATCGAATTCATCGCCACCGACACAGAAGCGGAAGCTTTAGCATTAGAAGCAAACCTGGTAAAACAGCACCAACCCTACTTTAATGTCCTCCTCAAGGATGATAAAAAGTATCCTTATTTGTGCATCACTTGGTCGGAGGAATACCCGCGCATTTTTATCACCCGCAAACGTCGCGCAGGTAGTGCCAAAGACCGCTACTACGGCCCCTACGTCGATACAGGGGCGCTGCGGAGTACGCTGCATTTAATCAAGCGCATTTTCCCCATGCGACAGCGCCCTCAACCGCTATTTAAAGACCGTCCCTGCTTGAACTATGACATCGGCCGCTGCGTCGGCGTTTGTCAGGGTCTAACTTCGCCGGAGGAATACCGAAAAATGATTCAAAAAGTGGCGATGATTTTTCAGGGAAGAACTCAGGAATTGCTGGATATTCTGGAACCGCAAATGGAACAAGCAGCGGAAGATTTAAACTTTGAAACTGCGGCGCAGATTCGAGATAGAATTAAGGGTTTGCAGTCTTTAAGTGCTGGTCAAAAAGTGTCTTTGCCCGACGATACTGTTTCTAGGGACGCGATCGCCCTGGCGGCAGATACCCAGCACGCCTGCATTCAATTGTTCCAAATTCGTGCCGGTCAATTAGTCGGAAGACTGGGATTTATTGCAGAAATACCCCCCCTTACCAAGGGGGGGCAAGAGTTGTCTCAACCCCTTACCAAGGGGGGGCAAGAGTTA
>NZ_JBARVX010000171.1:0-17821 GCF_049646505.1 Microcoleus sp. | reverse complement strand
CAATTTCATAAAGTAGCGCTAGATATTACCCCCCCAACCCCCCCTTATTTCGGGGGGGAGTGGGGGGGGTAGTAGCACATATGAAAGAAAAATGGTATTAGATTGGATTTAAGATTAGCACATAGGTTTGTAGAAAACCGGGCGGTTAGAAACCGCGTCTATACAAACGAAACCCGCCTGTGCGGGTTGAAGACCGGGAAACGAAAATCACGTTATCTTCTTAAGTCCGCTTGGCACGGAAATCGTTTGTATACATGGGGTTTCAACCGCCGTCTCAGCTAAGCACCGAACGGGCGATCGCACCTGTACAATAAAATCAAAAGGGCGAATGATGGGAATTGAACCCACGAATGGTGGTACCACAAACCACTGCATTAACCACTTGGCTACACTCGCCATAACTTTTCTAACTATAGCACTATATTCCCGAAAAAGTCTAGGGGTCAAGCAAAAAAATTTTGATTTTTTTTTCAGCGTCCCCGAACCCATCGCATCACTTGTGCCTCAAACGCCTTGCACAGCAAGAGTTTAGCACAAATTCTCGTTTGGGCGATCCTCTGCGAGGGCTCCGCCAACGGCAAATATCCCGCGCCCCAGCAGCGCATTAAAATAGACACACATCCCGAACTGCATCAGTTGTCAACCCTCCCTCTTCCCTCTTCCCTCTTCCTTTGCGCCCTTTGCGTCTTCGCGGTTCGTTAAAAAAAGTCTTCTGTGCAACCTAAAATCTAAAATCTAAAATCGATATGACTTACTGTCTAAATCCAGAATGTCAACAACCCGAAAACCCAACACCGCAAAACTTTGCTTAAACTGCAGCTCAAACCTGTTGCTGAGACAGCGATATCGACCGATTCAACTTTTAGGGAAAGGTGAATTTGGCAAAACTTTAGTCAACAGTCAACAGTCAACAGTCAACAGTCAACAGTCAACAGTCAACAGTCAACAGTCAACAGTCAACAGTGAATTTACTATTCCGATGAAGAGAGGATTTGAGAGCGGCCCAAAATTAACCGAGTGCGACAATAATGCTGCTAAATTGTAATTTTTCGGCCGGCTAACTAATTAAAAAATTTAAATTTAAACTCTACCTGTAAGCAGATAAACTTGTCCCGCTATCTGTATCCAGCGACCGAGGTTCGGCGCGATCGCTTGTTGCACAATAGACTCTGAAGGCGAACACAGAAAAAGTCAGCAATCTGACGGCTTTAACAGCAAAAGTAAACAGAGGTACCGATCCATGTTTTTTCACAAAAAACAATTAATGTCTGCAGTGACAGTAGACGAAGCCAATCCCCGCTTTGCTCAATTACTCCTCGAACAATTTGGCGGAGCAACCGGAGAACTGACAGCAGCTTTGCAATACTGGGTGCAGTCTTTTCACTGTGAAAATGCAGAGATTAAAGATATGCTCCAAGATATTGCGATCGAAGAATTCAGCCACTTAGAAATGGTTGGCAAACTGATAGAAATGCACACCAAAAACGTTGACCAAACAGAAGCTTACAAAAGCACTCTGTTTGCTGTTAGAGGTGTAGGCCCGCACTTGTTGGACAGCCAAGGTCAAGCTTGGAGCGCTGCTTATGTCAACGAAGGCGGCGATGTCGTGCGCGATTTGCGCGCCAATATCGGTGCCGAAGCCGGAGCTCGCCAAACCTACGAAGCATTGATTGAATTAGCGCCGGATGCAGGAACCAAAAAGACGCTGCACTTTCTGCTGACTCGCGAAATTTCTCACACTCAAATGTTTATGAATGCCCTGCAAGCTATGGGCAAACTTACCGATCCGATGTTCGGAAATATTCAGCCTGATTCAACAGTAGATTTGTTCTTTAACTTGTCTAGCGATGGCAAAGACGAACCCACTGCTTTGAACTCTGAACCTACTTTTAAGTACGTCGCCGATCCGGCTCCCAAAGGTTAACCGCAAGATTGAGCAACTTAATATCCCCGATTTCTTAGAGAAGTCGGGGATATCTGTTTTATGTTTTTTTTAGGAGTTTCGGCTCCCAGATGTTAGAATTATTCAACATCCCAATCGAACATTCACATCAAATCCCTATTGAAATTGCGATCGACCTATTTATTAGTATCTCACGGCAGCCGCGACCCCAGACCCCAACTGGCTTTGGAAAACCTCGGTCAACTGCTTTCTCAAAAATTAGCCGCCTCGTTCCCCGCAGTAGCAACCGCCACCCTAGAACTCGGCCCCGCACCGCTGCACGAACAAATTTGCAGTTTTGGCGAACGTACCCTGTCCCTGGGGCTGACACAATTGCAAATCCTGCCCGCATTTTTATTACCGGGAGTTCACGTCGCCGAAGACATACCCGCAGAGGTAGAAACTGCCCAAAAAACTTTTGGTACCAAACTAAAAATTGAATTGCGGCCGCATTTAGGTTCCCAGGAAGCGGGCTTAACAAACTTGCTAAAAAATCAGATGCAAGAAGTGGCTTTTCTCCCCAATTTGCTATTGCCAAAATGGATTTTACTATCTCACGGCAGCCGCCGCCCCGGAGGTAACTCGACAGTTGAGAAAATCGCCAGCGAACTCGGTGCCGAGACAGCTTATTGGTCGGTAAAGCCGAGTTTGGAAGCACAAATTGATAATTTGGTTCGCGGTGGACAGCAGCAAATAGGAATTGTGCCATACTTCTTATTTAATGGAGGAATTACAGATGCGATCGCCAAAAATGTCGCACAGCTAAAGCAGCAATTTCCGGCGGCAGAACTTCATCTGGCAAACCCTCTAGGCGCAAGTGCAGAATTAGCAGACTTAATTGGGAATTTAATTCAAAAATGAACCGCAGTGGCACAGCAGAGGTAAAGGAAGCCAAAAAAATGTCTTTAGGCAAAGTGTATTTAGTAGGTGCCGGGCCGGGAGATCCGGGTTTGATGACCTTGAAGGGAAAAGCTTTGTTAGAGTGTGCGGATGTGGTGATTTACGACGCTTTAGTCAGCCCTCAAATTTTGGCCGCAATCAATCCCCAAGCAGAACGAATTGATGCTGGAAAACGCAAAGGCCGCCACTCGTTAATGCAGGACGAAACAACTCAGCTACTGATAGAAAAAGCTCAAAATAATGCGATCGTAGTTCGTCTCAAAGGCGGCGATCCGTTTATTTTCGGGCGCGGCGGCGAAGAAATGGAAGAGTTGGTAAAAGCTGGAGTTGCGGTGGAAGTGGTACCAGGTGTAACTTCCGGGATTGCGGCTGCGGCTTATGCGGGAATTCCTCTGACACACCGATCGTACAGTTCGTCAGTAACCTTTGTCACCGGCCACGAATCAGCGGGAAAATATCGGCCGGAGGTAAATTGGCAGGCGATCGCCCGCGGCTCCGAAACCATTGTAGTATACATGGGAATCCACAATTTGCCTTACATTATCGACCAGTTAACAGCAGCCGAATTGAGCGCCCAAACGCCCGTAGCATTAGTGCGCTGGGGAACGCGGCCGGAACAAGAAGAATTGATCGGAACTTTGGGTACAATTGTAGAGCAAGTTGAGGCGACTGGATTTTGTGCACCTGCGATCGCGGTTATCGGAAATGTAGTTAATTTGCACTCTATTTTGTCTGGATGTCGCCCTGTTTTTCGGACTCAGGACTCGATCATCGCGGGCTAGAAACCCGGTTTATACGAAATATTTGCTCTCCCATCACGAGAAATCTACGAGTCAACAACCCAGTTTATGAAATTGCAAATGCGTCTAGGAGTTATTGGATGAGTTCCGAATTAGTTCCGCCAACAACAAAGCCCCAACCTCGATCGAATTCAGCCTTCAAGCAATTGTGGTCAATGCACGCGGTGATGGCAACCTGTTATTTGCTGCTGATTGTTGGGGGATTTTTGATGGTAAAAATGCCTGACAGTACACCATTGCAAGGCAACGCTTACAGCTTGCACAAATCGATTGGGGCGCTGACAATGGCACTGCTAACTTGGCGGATTTTCATTTTGCAGCGGGTTTGGTGGCGCAAATATACGCGCCGCCTTCCGAAGTTTACAAGTGAGTGGATTCGCACGTTTTTACTGCACGCGGCAATTTATTTGTTTATGGTAGCGGTTCCCCTGAGCGGATTTTTCCTCTCTAATTCCTACAAAAGCGGGAATGTGCCTTTTTTCTGGGTTGCAACGCTGCCCGATATCTTTCCTAAAAATGCAGCGGTTGTAGATTTGGCAAGAAATATCCATTTCTGGATGGCTTATACTTTCCTAGCCTTTATTGTACTGCACGCGATCGACCAACAAAAATATGTGCGATCGCTCTGGAGGCGAACCACCCAAGCCATGAAAAAAGCATCCCTCCGTTAACCTCTTTCATTAGTCAGTTGTTAGTTGTTAGTTGTTAGTTGTCAGTTGTTAGTTGTTAGTTGTTAGTAAGCTGTCGCGCATCTAAATTGCTCGTTACCAGGCTCTGCCTGGTAATGCAGATCCGGAGGCTCTGCCTCCTTTTACCTGGCAACTTACAGAAGAGAGGACTGTAGGAGGTGTTTAAGTAGATCGACATCTTGGTAACATAGCTCCTTTATGATTCGGCGGTTGAAACCGCCAGAAAGTCAAACAACGTCGGCCTGCGCCGACTGGTTCATAAAGGGTCTCCAAAACCCGGATTTGGTATAACTAATGACCAATGACTAATGACTAATGACTAATGACTAATGACTAATGACTTAACGCGCCACCTGCCGCATATATTCCCCCCACAACTGAGCAGCATTTGCACTGCCTCCCGCAGTCGGAGAATTATCATCATTCCCCAACCAAACTCCTGTCACCATTTGCTGGCTCGGAATATAACCGACAAACCACAAATCTCTATTATCATTAGTCGTGCCTGTTTTTCCAGCTTCTCCCAAACCCAAAGCAGCACTGCTCCCCGTACCTCCCCGCACCACACCTTGCAGCATATCAGTCATCGTATCGGCTACAGCTTCAGAAACTAACTGCCGGTTGGCAACGCTATCTTTTTGATAGTCATAAATCACCCGACAACTGTTAAAATCATTTCGATCTTTGCAGTCGCTGCTGTCAATAATTCGCTTGATTACGTGGGGGCGGTTGCCCAAACCCCGGTTCGCCAAAACCCCGAACGCACCCGTCAATTGCAATACGTTAACTTCACTTTCACCTAACACCAAACCGGGGGAAGAACGCAGTTCAGAAGTAATCCCCAAACGTCTTGCCATTCCCACTACATTGTCTAAACCGACATCTTGTGCTACTCTCAAAGCAATTGCATTTTCCGACTGTGCTATGCCCCGATACATATCAGCGCTGCCGCTGGTTCTTTCGCAGCCGCTGTAACTTTGTCCGCCCCAGGAAAGCGGCTCGCAAGAATAGGTTTTGGTGGGTGAAATTCCGCGTTCTAGGGCTGCTGTATAGGCAAAAATCTTAAATGTAGAACCGGGCTGTCTCAATGCTTGGGTAGCTCGATTAAACTGACTTTGCAGGTAATTTACACCTCCAACTAATGCTAAGACTTCTCCGGTTGCACTATTGAGAGTTACCACGGCTCCTTGAGAAAAACCTGCATTCGCTCCGGCATTTTCTACAGCATTTCTGAGGGAAGATTCGGCTACTTTTTGCAGGCTGGGATTCAAGCCTGTTTCTACTATAAAATTGCCTTCTCTGGCTAACTGCTCGCCCAGCAAAAACTCCAATTCGTCAAATACATAATTGTAGAAATAAGGAGCGATCGTACTTTGCAGGTATTGGCGGGCTTTGGGATTGATGTCGATTCTCGATCGCCTCGCGCGATCGGCTTCTTCCTGAGAAATCGTCCCCATTGCCCGCATCCGTTCGATCACCCGATCGCGGTACTGCACAGCCAACTGATAATTTTGAATCGGATTGAAACTATTTGGTGCGGGCAAAATACCCGCCAAAGTCGCCGCCTCCGACAAACTTAAATCCTTCGCCGACTTGGCAAAATAAAACCGAGACGCATCCTCAAAACCGTACAGGTCAATTCCCAAAAACACGCGATTCAAATAAGTCAGCAACAACTCGTCTTTGCTGTAATAATTCTCCAGTTTCAACGCAACTACGGCTTCCCGCAACTTGCGTCCGGCGGAATCTTGAGTTCCCACATAATCTCGAAACAAACTCCTCGCTAACTGCTGCGTCACTGTGCTGCCGCCTTCGCGAATTCCTCCGCCGCGCACGTTGGTCAACAGTGCGCGCAAAACCCCGATCGGATCTACGCCCAAATGCCAATTGTAGCGGCTGTCTTCGGAAGCAAGTACCGCCTTGGATAAATAAGGCGAAAAATCCTGCAATCCCTTTAATTCTACGTGAGCGTTGTTCTGGGGAGGGCGCAGGGGAGTTTGTCCGTCGCGGGCGTAAACGATCACCGGGCCGTTGATGCTTCTCGGCAGAGGCCGCACTCGAAACTTGGTGGATTCGACACCTACCAAAACGGCAATCAAAGCGGTGATTCCGCTGACTCCGTAAAAGCTGTAGCGCACAAATTCCAAATACCAAGGCGGCGGATCTACGTACTGAACTCTGACGGCGGCGGCGAGTTCCGGCGGGCCCAAGGTGAACACGTCTCCGTGACGCAGGGACATACTTTTAACTCGCCTTTTGCCGGAGTAAATGCCGTTGGTTGAGTCTTCGTCTTTGATGACAAAAGGAGTCCGCCGCCGAGTATCGCGCGACAGGGATAGGTGTACGTGACTGACAACGGGATTGCGAACTACAATATCTGATGATTTGGACGATCGACCTAACAAATATCGATCGCCCAATAGCGGATAAACCTCAGCTTTAGCTGCACCCGCATCTTGTACCCACAGTTCGGGTACTTTGGCATTCGGTTTCAGCGCTAGCTGGTTAAAATTAACCTTAGCAATTGTCTGGACTGCTTGGGTAATCGCACCCAAGACGGTTTGAGGTTTGCGGGGCGGCTGCGGTGGGGTCATATTTCGCTGTGGACTACGATCGAGCGATCGGCTCTTGCACCATTCTACTCGCAACTTTTGGCTATTTTCCGGATCTGCCCCACACTTTGGGCTATTTTAGATTGAATAATTTTAGATTGAATAATTTTAGATTGAATAATTTTAAATTGAATAATTTTAGATTTACTCTTCCAGATGAATCTGAGAGATTGAATCAGAGCGTTGCCCGAAAAGCCGGTCGTTGCGTCTAAAATTTTGAGATGCTGACGACAGGAGTCGAGGGCTTGTATGGGTTTTGGGGGGAGGTGGGCTAGTGGCGATCGACTTTGGGGTGATTCGCGAACTCCCGCCCGGTTGATTAGACGAGCAATTGCACTCATTCCCAAATCATCTTGAAATTATCTGCGTTTATCTGTGTTTATCTGCCTTAAATCTGCGGTTGACCACCTCGATCAAAATTTATGCAATTCAAATCCCTTCTTCCTTCTTCCGACTTCACGCTTGACTTCTTCCTTCTTCCCGATGAAGTTGGACCTTCGATGGGGGGGGACAGCAAAACATGACTAATGACTAATGACTAATGACTAATGACTAATGACTTCTTTTATAATTAAAACCCCCCTTAAAAAAAAGGGGGGGTTAGAGGCGTAAAATACGCGAGATTCTCCTTACATGGAAGAACCCAAACCGGCATAAGCGCCGTAGAAGAAAAGGCTCACAATGCTCAGAACACCTAGGCCTGCGACAGTAGCTACCAGCCACAAAGGAATTCTGCCACTTTCACTAAACATAGCCATCACCTCATTAATTCACAGCAAAACAAAGTCATCGAACTGCGGACATCAAACGGGAGCGTCACCAGTTAGTTAAAGAAATAACTGGAAAACAAAATACCCAGGGTAAAAACCATCAACAGGCCCAAATAAAGGGAAGTGCGATTTAACTCTACGGGTTGTTCGTTGGGATTAGGAACGCGCTCAGGCATTGTAAACTCCTATGGTTGAATAAATTGCATTGCGGCGATCGCGCCCAAAAAGAAAATTGTTGGGACACCTAAAGTATGAACTGCCAACCAGCGTACCGTAAAAATCGGATACGAAATTGGCTCGTTGTTTGGCGTTCTGCTAGTCATTTTTCCAACTCCTTGTTAAATTACTTGGCAATGAACTGATCTACTTGTTTCTTCGCATCAAAGCGATCCGAGATAATCGGTATTTCTTGTCGCTGCTCTGTGAAATACTGGTTGGGGCGAGGAGTGCCAAAAGCATCGTAAGCCAAACCGGTCTGGACAAACAGCCATCCAGCAATAAACAAAGCCGGAATGGTGATGCTGTGAATTACCCAATAACGGATACTTGTAATAATGTCCCCAAACGGACGTTCTCCAGTTGTACCGGCCATGTAGAATCCTCCTTTCAACAACAAATCGACTGACAATCTCTATTACTATTCTACTATCAAGCAGCTTCCGCTGAACCTTGATATTTCAGTAGAGTACCGTTTGCGCCGATCGCAAATCCGCGATCGGGGCCCATGAACACAATTTTGTAAAAATTAGCGGGAACATCTTCAACTTCGCGGTCTTTTTGCCAAGTTTTCCCGCCATCAAAACTGCACAGTAAATTGCCGCCCCCGCCGGCAACCCAAATTTCATTCTCAGTCCGGTAAGCCATGTCTAGCAAACCCCAACTTGCCTGGCGATCGGGAAAAAACGGTTTTGCCCAACCTTCGGCACTTTCTGGATCGCTAAATTGAATTTGACCGCCGCGGGCGAGCATCCACAAACGCCCGTCCTTGGTAAAGCCCATATTTTGCAGGCGCCGAGAACTGTTGCGGTTGTGAGGTTCCCAAGCTTCTTGTCCGGGTTTCCACACAGAATAGAAATTGCCCTTCGAGGATACCGCAACATATTGGCCGTCTTCAGAACGGTTGATATTGCGAACTACCCCAAAGGAATCCTGAACCACTCCTTTCCAGGTTTTGCCACCGTCAGAAGTCCGGTAAATCGCCCCCACATCCGTCGTCATCTCGGCCGAATTCGGGCCCAAAGCTGCGATCGTACTCGGAGAACCCGGTAACTGAGAGTTCAAAGCAATCCGAGTCCAAGACTTGCCCTCGTCCTCCGTGCGGAGCAAAACCGAAGGCTGGCCGACAATCCAGCCTTCAGAACCGGAAAAACTCACCGATGCAAAACGCGATCTCGGCTCGTCAATATCCAGAACTATCTGCTTCCAGTTCGTGCCGCCGTCGGTCGTTTCAAACAGAGTTGCCTCCGAACCGACCACCCAGCCGCGATCGGGATTGCTGCCCGTAAAGGCAATATCCTGCAAATTAGCTTCCGTCGGCAAATAAATCACCTGCCAAGGGTTGTAACTCACAGAACCGATCGTGCTGCAACTCGTACAGATGAGCGCAGCCGCCAATAACATTACAATTCGTTGCCAAAATCTCACAATCGTCCTACTGCAAACCATACATACTAAGTAAAAACAAGAAACCAACGACCAAGCCGCCAAAAATCAGCAAACTTTTCTGACCTTCAGTCATGCCGTTGACACCGACACCGTAGCGTTGATTTGCCTTAAATCCCGAAACCCCATCCTGCTGACCGACATTTTGAAACATCGACTTGCGCGCGGCGCACACGGGACAGACCCAAGTTTGGGGCAAATCTTCAAAAGCCGTCCCCGGAGCAATGTCAATTTTAGGATTGCCCTTTTTCGGATCGTAGACGTAGCCGCAGGCGCGGCACTCGTGCCGATCGAGGGTTTTAGTCTCACTGGCTGGATCGCTCATAGCTCCAAAAGGGTACGTAAGCTAATCTTAAAATATACATTAAAAATTATTGCAGAATATGGACGATTAATCTCAACTAATTCGTAATTCTAGCTACGGAAAATCCATATAATGTAAAGATAGAGTTACAAACCCTTTCACAGAGGCAGTAATTATTCACCGTGTTTGCACTCAGCGGCTACGAGTATTTTTTAGGCTTCCTGCTAATTTCGAGCCTAGTGCCTATCCTCGCCCTCACGGCGTCTAAGGTACTGCGGCCCAAAAGTCGTCCCTACGACCGACGCACTACCTACGAATCTGGCGTCGAGCCGATCGGCGGAGCCTGGATTCAGTTCAACATCCGATATTATATGTTCGCCCTGGTCTTCGTCATCTTCGACGTAGAAACCGTCTTCCTCTATCCTTGGGCGGTTGCTTTCAACCAGCTAGGACTTTTGGCTTTCATCGAAGCCTTGTTTTTTATCACGATCCTCGTTATTGCTCTTGTATATGCATGGCGCAAAGGAGCCTTAGAATGGTCTTAAGTTCAGACACATCACAAAAATCGCTAATTGTCAATCCGGCAGAGCGCCCGCAAGTCACATCCGAATTATCAGAGAACGTCATCCTAACCACGGTTGACGACATCTACAACTGGGCGAGACTTTCCAGTCTGTGGCCGCTGCTTTACGGTACGGCTTGCTGCTTCATCGAGTTTGCAGCTTTGATCGGATCGCGCTTCGACTTCGACAGATTCGGCTTAGTACCCCGATCGAGTCCCCGGCAAGCCGACTTGTTAATCACCGCCGGCACAATTACCATGAAGTACGCCCCCATCTTGGTGCGGCTGTACGAACAAATGCCCGAACCCAAATACGTCATCGCGATGGGCGCTTGCACCATCACCGGCGGAATGTTCAGCGTAGACTCCCCTACAGCAGTCAGAGGCGTTGACAAACTGATTCCCGTAGACGTGTACATCCCCGGCTGTCCTCCCCGTCCAGAAGCGATTATTGACGCAATTATCAAATTGCGGAAAAAAATCGCCAACGACTCGATGCAGGAACGCGGCAACTTGCTGCCCACCCACCGCTACTACACCAGACCCCACAAAATGAAAGTAGTAGATGACATTTTGGACGGCAAGTATTTGTCAATTCCCGGCCGGATGGCCCCACCGAAGGAATTGACTGAAGCAATGGGAATGCCAGTACCGCCCGCCCTGCTTGCAGGACAAAAACAGGAGGTACAACGTGGCTGAGACAGAAACCTCGATTGTTGAAGCTGGGAAGGTTTCTCAGTGGCTGACTCAAAATGGCTTTGAACACGAAGCTTTAGCCGCCGATAATTTGGGCGTGGAGATATTAAAGGTCGATCGCGAATTCCTAATTCCGATGTCAACAGCACTGTATGCCTACGGCTTCAATTATATGCAGTGCCAGTGCGCCTACGACCAAGGGCCTGGAGAAGATTTAGTCAGCGTCTACCACTTGGCTAAGCTGACAGATAATGCTTCCCATCCCGAAGAAGTTCGCGTCAAAGTATTTATCCCCCGCGAAGATCCGAGAGTACCATCAGTGTACTGGATTTGGAAAGCGGCAGATTTCCAAGAGCGGGAATCCTACGATATGTACGGCATTGTCTACGAAGGACATCCGAATCTGAAACGGATTTTGATGAACGAAGATTGGATAGGCTGGCCCTTGCGGAAAGATTACATTTCCCCTGATTTCTACGAACTGCAAGACGCTTATTAAGGGAGTTTTGCGAGGGCGGGTTTAGAGCATAAAATTGGACTTTTGGGGTTAAGTTTTATGTGAAACTCGCCCTCTGTTTTGGCTAATTAACTGGTTTAACTGGTTCCTAGGCTCTGCCTGGGAACCGATGTCTAGAGGCTCTGCCTCGCTGGTAAAAATTGGAGGCAGAGCCTCCGGATCTGCGTTACCAGGCAGAGCCTGGGAACGAGTAACAGTCAACAGTGAATTTACTATTCCGATGAAGAGAAGATTGGATATCATACAAGATGGGTTCATTCTTTACTACTATCATGAAGGAATTACCATTGCTGGAAATGATGGCGATGATGCGAAACTGTATTTAGAGAGAGAAGTTAATCGAAAAATTGGCATATTGAAAGCAATTGAAGAAGAGGAATCTGAATCATGAAATTACCTTATAGAATTGTTATTCAATGGTCGGATGAAGATAAGTGCTACCTAGTGCACTTACCTGATTTTCCATCTCAGCAGTTCCATACTCACGGAGATACCTACGAAGAAGCTTTGCAGAATGCAGTAGAAGTATTAGAGCTTTTAGTTGAAGAATATCAAGTAGATGGTAAATCTCTGCCAGCGCCTAAGACTTTAGTAGAAAACTTGCTGTTTGCTTGAATGTAGATTTGAAGCGATCGCCATTCTCCAAGAAACAGGTGGTATTTGTTTTGTGTGGAAGGGCGATCGTTTTGGATAGCAATGGAACTTCATTCCAACCGGATTAATTTGACTAACAGACTCATAATTTCTCCCTGTTGTGGTGTAATAATGATGCGATCGTCGAGAATGGCGATTGGATGAGTCCAACGCGAAACCTCCGCATACCGCAATGCGTGCAGTTGGTGGATTGTGCGGCGTACTCCCAGCGGTGAACCGATGATGATGTGACGGATTGCTTCGCGTGAGCCCTCAAAGGTTTGGTTGGTTTGGTTGGTTAAAACATTCGGCGATGTTTGGTTAGATGATGAATCTTGCAACATAGCTTTGATAATTTTCGATAGGTTTGATGCTTTGTCACGGTAAAACCGCGTACAATAACAAGTTGAAGAAAAGACAACAATTCCCCTACAGCACAAGTGGCTTAGCTGGTGCTGTCTAATCTTTATTGATTAAGCGTAAATCAAATAACGGTATACGTCAATCTATTTAATAAAAACGTACATTATTTAACATAAAGTAACGAATAGCCTATGGAAGTCTCAGAAAGAGCCGAGCGATCGCCCCTAATGCGACTGAGAGTTCAGCGGTTTTTGACTCAAAAGCATCTAGCAGAAGCACTTGGCGTTACGGAAGCGACGGTAAGGAACTGGGAATCGGGGCGATCCGTACCGAAACTAACGCCTGTTCAATACAAAAAGTTGCTAGAGATTCTGCAAATTACCTCTGCTGAATTACCAGACCAATTTGGTTATCCCAGTGATGCTGATGGATAGAATATTAAGAGTGGCAAAGAATACAGTTAAATTACTCGATGTCGTTGCTTTGACAGTTGACCTTCCTGAATACAACCTGTGGCGCGGACAAGTAGGGACTGCGATCGAACTGTTGGCTGATGGTGCAGCGTTTGAGGTGGAATTTTGCGATCGCAACGGACGCACTTATGAATCTGTCGGGCTGCAAAAGAGAGCAAATCATGGTGTTGTACTTTGAGCCAGCATCACCCGATCGCAAACTCGAAATGGTTACAGCATAATGAAATTAACAGATACCATAAGAATTAGTTTTTAAGGAAGTATAGCTATGACTCTGACATCAGACGGAAAAGCAGCCATAATCCATACAGAACGGGGACTCGCGATCGCAGGAACTCGCATCGCGGTGTACGACATCATGGACTACTTGAATGCGGGATGGACACCCAAATTAATTCCAGGATGGCTGCGTTTGACTGAAGAACAACTCAATGCAGCACTATCCTAATCTATGCCCAGAAAGATACGAGAATTAAAAGCTCAGATTGGACGTGAAGGGTTTGTTTACTTGCCCAAGCGCGGCAAGGGCAGCCACGAGCGTTGGCAGCATCCTCTGCTTAGAAAAACACTAACAATCCCAGGCAAAGATGGAGATGATGTGCCACTTTACCTAGAAAAACAACTAGCCAAATTACTTACTGAACTCGAAGAGCCAAGGGAGGAGGACAAGGATTCATGAATCGATACAGTATGATTGTTCAGTGGTCTGATGAAGATGGGCTTTTCTTGGTCACAATCCCAGAGTTTGCCGATCGAGTTGTGATGCCGTGTACTCACGGAAAAACTCGCTCAGAAGCAATTGGGAATGGCGAAGCAGTGATTGAAATGTACTTGGAGTCGTGGCAAGCAGAAGGGGAGTCTATCCCGGAACCCAGGACGCTTCAAGTTGCGTGAACTACCTATGGGAATAAAGATCGATCGCCCTTAGCTATGATAATTCACGCAATATTTGGTCTGCGATCGCATCCGGCAAACCAAGCAAATTTTGCGATCGCAACGGACGCACTTATGAATCTGTCGGGCTGCAAAAGAGAACAAATCATGGTGTTGTACTTTGAGCCAGCATCACCTAATATCAAACTCGAAATGGTTGCAGTATGAGCAGCCCAATAACTTGCGGACTTTATAGAAAATTGGATTTCAGGTTGATAAGTGAAATAGCTAATAAACCTGCGACCTTTAATGATACTGTTTACTTGCTCAGCAAATTAAAAATCTGGTGGTTCATCAAAATGACGACTCTGACCGCAGAAATCCTTTGTTCTGAGGCGGCAATATTTTCAGCAGCCGAGTCTCAACACCCAGAACCTCTGCTTTACGGCATCACAGACGGAAAAGCTGTTGGGACATATTTGGAGCAAAAGTTTAGACTCTATCTCAAGCAAAAATATGAATTTATAGATGGCAATTCAGCAAGCGGCATCGATTTCCCAGGGATATTAGTTGACGTGAAGGTAACAAGCATTAGGCAACCGCAGTCGTCATGTCCTTTCAAATCTGCAAGGCAAAAGATTTTTGGGCTGGGATATTCACTGATTATCTTTGTTTACGAAAAGACAGACAACAGTACCATCCGAACTGCAACGCTGAATATTCTGCATACAATTTACGTGAGGGCCGAAAGAACAGCAGATTTTCAAATGACTCGTGGGATTCTGAATATTTTAGACAATGAAGGCAATAAAGATGATTTGCTTGCTTTCATTTTTGACAAAAATCTACCTGTTGACGAAATTCAAGCAGGCAACATTGCAGACGAAATACTCACAAACCCACCAGTGCAAGGTTTTTTGACTATTTCTAATGCGTTGCAGTGGCGACTTCAGTATGCAAGAGTCATTGAGCGCGCCGGACAGCAGGAAGGCGTTATCGCAGTTTATAAATCTAACCGATGAATTCTAAATATCGCAAAACCAAACTAGAATACGGCGATTTTCAGACACCGCCGGCATTAGCCGAGATGGTTTGCCGAAAATTAGTAGAACTTGACGTTAATCCTAACACCATAATTGAGCCGACTTGCGGTGTCGGTAATTTTATTCAAGCTGCTGCACGTTCGTTTCCATCCGCAGCCAAGATTATCGGGGTTGAAATAAATCAAAATTACTTAACAGAATTCAGAAAAAACAAGCAATTATTTCAGGATAATAGATACGATATTTGGCACGGAGATTTCTTTCAGTTTGATTGGGATTCGTTAGTCAGCAAATGTACCGATCGACTGCTGGTACTAGGCAATTTTCCTTGGGTAACAAACTCGCAACAAGGAACTATTCACAGCGAAAATTTACCTAAAAAAAATAACTTTCAAAGTCACAAAGGCTTAGATGCTCTCACAGGTAAGAGTAACTTTGATATCTCAGAATGGATGCTGATTAAGGCAGTGCAGTGGCTGCAAAACCGGGATGCCGATCTCGCGATGCTTTGCAAGACTTCGACGGCTAGAAAAATATTGAATTACATTCACTCTCAAAAACTCTATCTCGCTGACTGTGCAACTTACACAATAGATGCTAAAAAATATTTTGATGCAAATGTTGATGCTTGTTTGTTATACTGCAAGTTTGACGCTCATTCACAAAACTACTTCTGCGATGTATTTAACAGTTTAGAAAATTCAGACTCTTATCGAATCGGATATCACAACAATCTCCTGATTAAAGATATAGATTATTTCAATAAATTGAGTAATTTATATGCTGTAAATTCAGGAACGAAATGGCGATCGGGTGTCAAGCACGACTGTTCTGGCGTGATGGAGTTTCGGAAAATTGATAATTTGTTTGTCAATGGATTTGGGGAAAATGTCCAGCTTGAAGAAACTTATCTATTTCCGCTATTTAAAGGATCTGATGTTGCTCAAAATCGCATTAATGCTACGGATCGATATATCCTAGTTACTCAAAAATTCATCGGTGAATCAACCGAAACTATCAAAACTATAGCTCCTCAAACCTGGCGTTATCTAGAGAATTGCGGGCAATATCTAGATAATCGGAAAAGCAAAATTTATCAAAAAAACCCTCGATTTTCGATTTTTGGCGTGGGCGATTATACTTTCAAACCTTGGAAAATTGCGATTTGCGGGCTTTATAAAAAATTGGATTTTAGGTTAATCGGTGAAATAGCTAATAAACCTGCAATCTTCGATGATACTGTTTACTTTCTCAGCTTTGACAGCGAGAGAGTTGCACGTCAAACTTTTGAGCTTTTGAATTCACCGGCGGCAATTAACTTTTATTCAGCGATCGTATTTTGGGATGAAAAGCGCCCGATTAAATCCAGCATTTTAAATTGTCTGAATCTAGCACTACTGGCAGATTCGGAATTTGTAACTGCAGATGCACGCAGATAAACGCAGATAGATCGAGATATAATTTCTATTATCGGTAATTCTGAAAACCTATGACTCAAGCTTTACCCAAACTCCTAAACTTCGAGGATTTTGTGGAGTGGCTGCCTGAAAATTCGGCGGTACGCTACGAATTGCACAATCGAAATATTGTTGAGATTGTACAACCAGCAGGCAAACATCAGGAAGTTACAGGCTTTCTTACAATCAAAATTTCCGCTCAAATCGATCGTCTGGGATTGCCATACAGTATCCCCAACCAAGCGATAGTTAGGCCTCCTGAAAAAGATTCTGGTTATTTGCCTGATTTGTTGGTGCCAAATCGTGCAAATCTGGTAAACGAAACTTTGTGGCAAAAACAATCAATCCTCAGTTTGGGTGCATCGATACCTTTGGTAATTGAGGTTGTGTCAACCAATTGGCGGGATGATTACTATTTGAAATATGCTGATTATGAGGAGATGGGTATTCCTGAATATTGGATTGTGGATTATGCTGCGTTGGGTGGACGTAGTTTTATTGGCAATCCGAAACAACCGACAATTTCGGTGTGTAATTTGGTTGATGGTGAATATCAAGTCCTCAAGTTTCGAGAGGGCGATCGGATTGTGTCGCAAACTTTTCCCGATCTGAACTTGACTGTTAACCAGATTTTTCAAGCTGGTTTAGTGTAAGCTGAATAAGTTGTAGATTGGGGAGTTTTAACCGCAGAGAGCGCAGAGAGCGCAGAGTTAGAGAGGAGAGAGATTGATGATTTAGGCTGCTATTTTTGACCGAATACGTAAAAAATGGTGACATCGTTCCAAATTCCTTGTTCGGTTTGTAATGCTTCTAGTTCTGCCTCAAATTCAGTCTTTGCTTGTGCTAATTGCTCGGTTGAAAGTGTTGATAACGGGGGCGGATATTGTCCGGGGGCGGGATGGGAATTTCCAGCCCACATTGCTTTTGCTTTTTCTAAACTGATATAGCTACCGTCTTGTTCGGTTTTAATTTCTATTTCTTTAAATCCTGCTTGTTCGAGCAGGTTTCGGCATTTTTCTAAAGTGCCTGTGGGTTTGCTCATATTGAAAGAAATGCCGTATTTTTCGGCTACTTTTTGCGTCACAACTCCGCCGACAAAAGCGGTGTCGGCGAAGGCATGAATGCCGAGGATTCCTCCAGGTTTGAGAAATCGGTGCCAGTGAGTGAGGGCTGCGTGCAGATCCGACATCCAAATGAAGGCTGAAGAGCAAAAAAGGCGATCGCAACTATTACCTGGAAAGTCGAGATTTTCGGCATCCGCCAGCAAAAATTCTGTATTGTCGAGATTTAATTCTAGAGCTTTGTTTCTGGCTACATTGAGCATTCCAGCCGAAATATCTATGCCAATAACCCGACCTTCTGATCCCACAATTTGAGCTGCTGCGATCGCCACATGGCCCGTTCCAGTTGCAATGTCTAAAACTTGCTGTCCGCGACTAACTTGCCCGTATTCTACCAGACGGTGAGCAATTTGTAAATGCCAGTCGCTATTATCATAGGTTTGACTTCTGCGGCTGTACAAATC
>NZ_JBARVX010000170.1:0-16499 GCF_049646505.1 Microcoleus sp. | reverse complement strand
AAATGTCGGGGTAGTGAGGCACAACTAACGGATAATCTTCTTTCCAGCGATCGATCCTGTGCAGCCATTCCGCAGTTTGTCCGGGAGTACCCGAAACACCTGTTTCCCGACAGCGGCGCAGCAAATCAATCAAAACTTGCCGGACATCTCCGACAATCGGCACGTCGGGGCCGCGATTTTTACCTACTTCCGCCGGATCGATATCGATGTGAATCACCTTCGCGCGGGCGGCAAACTCGTCTAGTTTTCCCGTGACGCGATCGTCAAACCGAGCTCCGACAGCCACCAGCAAATCGCACTCGGTAACGGCAAAATTAGCGTAAGCAGTGCCGTGCATCCCCAGCATTTTCACCGACAAAGGATGTTTTTCGTCAAAAGCGCCTTTCCCCATCAGCGTTGTCGTGACAGGTAATTGGAACATCTCGGCGAGTTCCTTAATTTCCTCGTGGGCCGCTGCTGCGATCGCCCCGCCGCCCACATAAAGCAAAGGACGCTTCGCTGCTTTCAGCAAATGGATTGCTTGATTAATTTGCCGGGGATTTCCCTTCACTGTCGGACGGTAGCCCGGAATTCTCACCGAGCCCGGTTCCACCGGCAGATACTCAAACTCTTCTAAACCGACATCCTTGGGTACGTCAATCAACACCGGCCCCGGCCGCCCGGTACTCGCGATGTGGAAAGCTTCAGCCACAATTCGGGCCATGTCTCTGGGGTCGCGCACTACATAGGAATGCTTGACAATGGGCAGGGTAATCCCGTAAATATCAGTTTCCTGAAACGCATCAGTGCCGATCGCCGGACGGGGAACTTGACCCGTCACAATTACCATCGGGATAGAATCCATGTGCGCCGTCGCAATCCCCGTCACCAAGTTAGTTGCGCCTGGCCCGGAAGTCGCGAAACAAACCCCAACTTGTCCGGTAGCGCGGGCGTAACCGTCGGCGGCGTGGGCAGCACCTTGTTCGTGGCGCACCAGAATGTGATCGATCGCCCCTGTTTCTTCGGCCCGGTATAGTTCGTCGTAAAGCGGCAGAATTGCGCCGCCGGGATAGCCAAAAATATGCTTGACACCGTGGCGGATCAAGCTGTCGATTAAAGCAAATCCACCCGTTGCACGCTTGACGGCTACTTTAGTTTTTAATTGCACTGATTTTTTTACCTCCAACTAGACTATGGAATTTTAATGAAAGCTTTGATACTACTTTAATCTCAAGTATCGAACTCTGAGAATTTAACTGCTGATATTTTACAAAAAGTTTCGCGATCGACGTGCGATCGCCCGATCGCAAAATTGTGGAACAGCAGAGAAAGCAAAGAAACAGAGAAAATTGCGGTCTTTATACCAGTCTACCGGGTTCTAACGCTGGCATAGCATTCTTGATGCAGCATTCGACCAGAAAAAACATCATTTCTGCAATTAAAAACTCTCTCACCATCAGGGCGTTTGCTATGCAGCCAGATCGATCGCCCAAAGACAGACATCCGAATTTTCCCCCAATTTTAGATAACATCCTGCAAGACTTTGCGGGTATGCCGCCAAGCTGCCATGCCCATCACCGAGACCAACAGGCCCAAACTCAGGAGTACGATCCGCAAACCGAGGTCATCGGAACCCACGACTTTGCTGACAGCATCCGTCAGCGGGCCTGTTACTGCTAAAGGCAAGCTGAGGGCAATGTTAATCGCATTGTTTTCAAAGCCAAAAACTTTTCCGCGCATAGATTCAGGAGTTTTCTCTTGAATCAAAGCTTGCATCGGGCCGTTAATTAAAGAAGCGCCAAAACCGAACAGAGCACTCAAAGTAAATCCCAGCCACAACACTCTGGTAAAGGCAAACATTGCCAACACAAAACCCATCATCAAAAAACCAAGTAAGGGCAAAGGTTTCTGCTGCATTCGATCGCCCCAGTGACCCAAAAAAGCCGCGCCGAAGACCATTCCGACACCAGCCGCAGCCAGCAAAAAGCCGAATTGAGTTTCTTTGAGACCAATTTTGCCCGAAAGTGCGATCGCCAGCACTTGCAGCGCCGCAAACACCGAATACAAAATCGTCAACTGCACCATTGCGTTGCTAATCAAGCGGTTCTGCTTCAAATAGCGCAAACCTTCCTTAAAGTCTTGCCAAGGATGCACGTGTTTGCTGCTGCCGCCGCCATGATTTTCTTTGATGTGCATGGCATAGATCAAACCCGCAGATATCAGGTACAATCCGGCCAGCAAAAACTCTTGATAAGCTGGCCCGAAGCTGTGTTTGACCCAACTAAACAGCGGTTCGCCGATCGTCATCCCGACAATAATTCCGCCCATTGTGGACGAGGCGAACAGAGCATTTGCCGACATCAGTCCCTCTCGCCCCACGGCCAGGGGGATTGCTGCGGCCTCTGCTGGAGCAAAAAATTGCGTTACAGTAGAGACCAAAAACGTAATCGCCAACAATACAGCAAAAGTTTTGGGCAAAAACGGCAAAGCTGCGATCGACACGGCTCGGATCGCGTTGCAGCCAATCAGCATTTGCTTTTTGGAAAAACGGTCTACCGCGATACCGGCCACGGAACCAAAGACGATCGCCGGCAGCGTGTAGGCGATCATCACCGCTGACAGCATTGAATTTTCCGAATACTGCCAATAAACAGGCCAGGGTCGGTAGTCGCCCGTTTTCAGCAGAATAATCAGCAATACATAAAAGATTTTATCCGCCACTTGGGCCAACAACTGGCCCGTCCACAAGGCGAGGAAGGGGCGATTTCTCAGTAGGGCATCAAGCCCGCTGCGGTCAGGGGGAGGGCTGGCTGGGTGCATAGGAATAGTTTAACTGACCGCTTGTAGCAATTATAGTTTTCAGCAATAGCTGCAAATTTGAGACAACAAACTGGAAACTCGGAAAAGTCCTGTCTCCTGGGTTCTTTTTCTGTTTTAGCAGATCGGCGGGGGATGGCTGCGCTGTTTTTTGCTCTACCGCGATCTGTTCGAGCCACTCCCCGCGCCGGAAAATCCGGTAATATTCTTAAATGTTGGCGGGCATTTCATCGCGAGTACAACATACGGTAGTATATTTTACAAAATACTTGGTGTTGGCAGTGATATTAAAAGATGTCGCGCCAGTTAAGTAATATAGCGAAGGTAGTAAGTGTTAGGAGTGAAAAATTTGAAAAAGGTTGAAGCTATTATTCGCCCCTTTAAACTAGACGAAGTGAAAATCGCGCTCGTCAATGCTGGGATTGTGGGGATGACTGTTTCTGAAGTTAGAGGTTTTGGCCGTCAAAAGGGCATGACTGAACGCTATCGCGGTTCTGAGTACACCGTTGAGTTCTTGCAAAAGCTCAAGGTGGAGATTGTTGTGGAAAACGATCAGGTTGATATGGTGGTTGATAAAATTATCGCTGCTGCTCGCACGGGCGAGATTGGCGACGGCAAGATTTTCATCTCTCCGGTAGAACAAATTATCCGAATTCGGACTGGAGAAAAGAACCTGGAGGCAATCTAAGATACTGGGGAATGGGGCAAACAGGGCATTGGGCATTGGGCATTGGGCATTATAGCATTGGGCATTGGATAATTGGTACTAATCACAAATAACCAATAACTAATGACTAATAACTAATGACTAATGACTCCATTTGTGGTATTAGAGCCTCGAATGCTTTGCCGCGGTGGGAGTGCGATCGCTTGATATCCGGTGTCATTTCGGCAAAAGTCTGCTGCTGTGCGGGTACGTAGAAAATGGGGTCATACCCGAAACCTCCCGTACCGCGAGGACTGTGCAGGATTTCACCTGGACAAATTCCTTCTACTTGCAGGGCAATTGTACCGTCGGGACGGGCGATCGCGATCGCGCAAACAAATTGTGCTTCCCGGTTTGCTTCGTTTCCCAATTCTTTGAGAAGCCGAGATATCCTGTCAGCGTCGCTTGAACCGTAGCGCGCCGAATAAATCCCAGGTTTACCGTCGAGTGCATCCACCATTAAACCAGAATCATCGGCGATCGACCATTCACCTGTAGCTTTGGCTATTTCAGAAGCTTTCAAACAAGCATTAGCAATAAATGTTTCCCCAGTTTCCTCAATTTCCAATTCTTCCGGCTTTAGTTGCAATTCCCATCCCAAATCCTGAAGATAAGCTTGCATTTCCTTGAGTTTACCCGGATTGCCGGTAGCGACAACTAGCAATTTATTATTAGTCATTATTTTTGTTGAAATTTACGGATGGATTTTTTACGAACCGCGAAGACGCGAAGGAAGAGAGAAGAGAGTTTCCAATTTTGTGATTTTTATTTTTTACCGCAGAGACCGCAGAGAACGCAGAGAAGGAGAGGTTTAATATCAATCTATTCGCGTTCATTTGCGTTCATCATGGATTTTTTACGAACCGCGAAGACGCGAAGGAAGAGAGAAGAAGAGAGTTCCCAATTTTGTGATTTTTGTTTTTTACCGCAGAGGCCGCAGAGAACGCAGAGAAGGAGAGGTTTAATATCAATCTATCGGCGTTTATTTGCGTTCATCTGCGGTTGCTTTCATCCGATTAATTCTGCGCCCAATTCTTCGCCCAGTTTAAGTTTTGCATCACTTCTTTCAATGTGGCTGCTTCTGAATACAACCGCAATACCGGTTCTGTGCCGCTAAACCGAATTAACAGCCAGCTTCCGTCGGCTAAGCGGAATTTGTATCCGTCTACTTTGTTGCATTCTACTACTGTTTTGCCGGCGATTTCTGTTAATGGTTGGTTTTGCAGCAAATCCAGCAAGCGCGCTCTTTCTTCCATGTTTGCTAGGTGCAGGTCGATTCTGTCGTAAGCTGAAGTAAATTTAGTTTCTGTTTGCAGTCTGGTGTAAATTTCGCTTAAGTCTTCCCCGGATTTGACGACTGCTTCTAATAAGTACAGGGCTGACAGCAAAGCGTCTCTTTCGGGTATGTGGGTTCCGTAGCCGATTCCTCCTGATTCTTCGCCGCCGACTAGGACTTGGGTGCTCAGCATTCGATCGGCTATATACTTGTAACCGATCGGCGTTTCAAATAATGGTAAGCCGTAAAGTTCGGCAATTTTGGGAATGATGTCGGAACCGCTGACGGTTTTGATGACTTCTCCGGTTAACCCGCGCCGCGAAGCTAGATGTTCGATTAATATGGGAACTAGGATTTGCGAACTGAGAAAGTTGCCGCTAGAGTCAACGGCTGCAATTCGATCGCTATCTCCGTCAAATACAAATCCGACCGACAAACCAGAGCTTTTTCGCCCGTGGGTACGCATCACCCGAAATAACTGCGACAGGTAGCGCGGTAATGGTTCTGGCGCACCCCCGCCAAACAGCGGATCTCGATCGCTGTTGACTTCCTGCACTGTTTCTTCTAAAATTTGTGCCAGTCCTCCGGCGGCCGCACCGTGCATGGCATCTACAAATACTGTAATTTTGTTAGAGGCGATCGCATCTTTAATCGCCTCAATATCCACCATTTCCCGCAAGGTTTTGCAGTAAGCTGGCCAGGGATTGAAATTTTCCAATTTTCCGGGAGTTGCTGAAAGTGCGGCCGGAGTTTCGAGTTTTGCTTCTATCTGTTGCGTCACTTCCGGCGAAACTGAACCTCCAAATCCGCCCTTGACTTTTAACCCTAAATACGATCCGGGATTGTGGCTGGCTGTCAGGACGATCGCACCTAAAGCATTTAATTGTTTGGCTGCTAAACTGAAAGCCGGAGTGGGGGCGTAGGATTCGCTCAGCAGCACGTCAAATCCGGCGTTTTGGACTGCCTCAGCCGCGTTTTGGGCAAATTCTTCAGCCAAAAACCGGCGGTCGTAACCGACAATTACGGTACCGCTGCTGGCATTATTGCCACTGGTTTGTGCGAGAACTTGTGCTGCTAGGGGAGCTACTAATGCTACGCGGTCGAAGGTAAAATCGTCGGCTATAATGCCGCGCCAGCCATCGGTTCCGAATTTAATAGGATTCATTTAGTCAAAAGCCATAGGTCACTCGTCTATTTTATTGGCAGAACGGGCGATCGTCATCTGATTTGAGATTTTAGATCGGTCCTGGACGCACTCCGACAAAGAAACCGGGTTTTTTACCCAATTTACGGTGCGTAACGAAGTATATCGTAAAAAAACCCGGTTTCTGGGCCCCATGTTTGATTACAGCCACCAGGAAAAAAGTGATTGACTAATGACTAATGACTAATGACTAATGACTGATGACCAATGACTAATGACTAATGACTAATGACTAATGACTAATGACTAATGACTAATGACTAATGACTAATGACTAATGACTAATGACTAATGACTAATGACTAAAAGAATGCTGGTTGGTGGCGGATCAAATTCAAGAATTCTTCGCGAGTTTTTTGTTCGTCTTGAAACACGCCCAACATGGCACTCGTCACCGTCCACGCACCGGGTTTTTGTACGCCACGCATTGTCATGCACATATGGCTGGCTTCCATTACTACAGCGACTCCCTGCGGTTCCAATATTGTCTGAACTGCTTCGGCAATTTGGCGCGTCAAACGTTCTTGCACCTGCAACCGGCGGCTGTACATCTCGACAATTCTGGCTAATTTGCTCAGTCCCACTACTTTTTGATTCGGAATGTAGGCGACGTGAACTCGACCCATAAATGGCAGCATATGGTGTTCGCACATACTGAAGGCGCTGATGTCTCGCACCAGTACCATTTCGTTGTGACCTTCGTCAAAGATAGCGCCGTTGAGGAGCTCTTCGAGGGATTGGCTGTAGCCGCTGGTGAGAAACCGCATTGCTTCTGCTACCCGTTTGGGGGTTTTGAGCAATCCTTCGCGTTCGGGGTCTTCTCCTATTCCCAGCAGCATCGTCCGAACGGACTCCATCATTTCATCCATACCTACTTCTGAGGGTACGGGTATGTTGGATTCTTGACCGTTGGAAGAATTGCGATCGGGTCTAGTGCTGATGCGCGAGGCGTTGTTGTCTGCGGTTTCTGAAGGTTTCATGCTGTCAGTCAAGATTGAGTTCGAGGTATTTGAACCGTTGTTCGATGCAGTTGTCATAATAATTTTGTGTGAGGGTCGAGCTATTTTCGATTTTCGATTTTCGATTTTCGATTGGAATCAAGCTATCGATTTTCGATTTTCGATTTTCGATTGGAATCAAGGTATCGATTTTCGATTGGAATCAAGGTATCGATTCAAAGGTTGTTGAATTTCCAAAAAATCCAGCAGTCTAAAATCTCAAGTTCACAAAACTCCTGCGTTGGACATGAGGGTGATTTCTTCGATTACTGCACTTGCCGGCAACTGAACTGCGTGCAGAATTGATTGGGCGACGATTTCTGGGGTTAACATGGCAGTGCGGTCGAAGTCGGCTTGCACGGTGTTTGTGTCCCACATGGGAGTGTTGACAGAACCCGGACAGATGGCTGTGACGCGAATTCCCCGCGCTCGTTCTTCGGCTGCTAAAGTCTTGGACAAAGCCATGAGACCGAATTTGCTGACGCAGTAGGGCCCCCAGTTGGGGAAGACTTGGCTGCCGGCGATCGAGGAAACGTTGATGATGATTCCCGATCCGCGATCGCGCATGGACGGCAAAACTCCGAGAATGCACTGCCAAACGCTAGTCAGATTGAGGTCGAGAACGCTCTGCCACTGGGCTAGGGAGGTTTCTGTCAAGGAGCCGGTGTAGCCCATGCCAGCGCTGTTGACCAGGATATCTACGGGCCCGAATTGAGATGCGATCGCGCTGATGCCGCTTTGCACTTGTTCAATTTTTGCCAAGTCTAAGGGATAAGCTTCTGCTTTCACTCCGACTTTTCGAGCTGCTGCTGCGACGGCTTCTAAGTTTTCTGACTTTCGGCTAACTAAGGCCAGATTGATGCCTTCAGCGGCGAAGGCCAGGGCCGTCGCTTTGCCAATACCGCTGCTGGCTCCGGTAATCAGAGCCTGCTTTGTTGTTCGATCGTTCATTGAATTTCCTGATACTTTCCCTCGGCAACTCTCGATCGAGCGTTACAGCCTTCTGTGGCAAATTACACAACTGTCGGCTGCGGGTGATAACAGTTAATTATGAGATCGACATTAAGAACTGTTAAGCCGGTGTCACCTGAAAAATTATAACACTGCTGACAGATTTGCAGAATAGTCAGTTTTGAGTTACTCGCTGGAAGTTAAGAGATTTTTTAAACTCATCAACTAATAGACATTCATAAACGAATCCTAAAAAGCCAGCAAGCCCGCCACCGAGCCTGCTCCACAAAAATTATTCAAGTTCTGTGCAATACATCTGAATCGATCGGCTCAAGCAGCAATTTCATTGAATACACCGATGTCGCGAAACTTTTGATACCTGAGTTCGCGCCGCTGCTGGCCGGTAAGCTGTGTCAGTTCTGCTAAGTTTTCCAACAAAGCTTGTTTGAGCGCGGAGGCAGCTTTCAAGGGATTCGAGTGAGCGCCGCCGACAGGCTCGGGTACTATCTGATCGAGAACGCCGAGGTTTTTCAAATCCCAGGAAGTAATTTTGAGGGCTTCTGCTGCTAAGTTGGCTTTGCCAGAGTCTTTCCAGAGGATGGCGGCGCAAGCTTCGGGGGTGGCCACGGTATAAACAGAATGTTCCATCATCAACAGCCTCTCGCCGACACCGATACCTAATGCGCCGCCGGAACCTCCTTCGCCGATGACGGTACAAATAATCGGCACTTCGAGGCGAAACATTTCTCGGAGGTTGCAGGCGATTGCCTCTCCTTGTCCGAGCTGTTCGGCTTCTAAGCCCGCCCAAGCTCCGGGAGTGTCGATAAAGGTGAAAATTGGCATGGAGAAGCGATCGGCGTGTTCCATCAACCGCAGGGCTTTGCGGTAGCCTCCAGGCGCTGCCATGCCGAAGTTGCGGGCGATATTGTCTTTGGTGTCGCGCCCTTTTTGATGGCCGATGATGACTGTAGGACGCCCGTCTATGCGGGCAATTCCGCCGATGAGGGCCGGGTCGTCTCCGCCGCGCCGGTCGCCGTGCAGCTCGATCCACTCGTCGCTAATTGCCTGAATGTAATCGAGGGTGCTGGGGCGGCGCGGGTGGCGGGCCAGTTGCAGCCGCTGCATGGGGGACAAGCTGCTGAAAATTTCTTGCCGCAGTTGGGTGGAACGAGCTTCGAGTTTGCGAATTTCGTCGGTGACATCGACGCTGTTTTCTTCGGCGAGTTGCCGAATCTGGTGAATTCGGGCTTCGAGTTCGGCCAGCGGCTTTTCAAAATCTAGGAGTAGTGGTTTGCGGTCTGGGTTGATCACGCTGATAATTTCTATAGGGTTTTAAGGTTTGGCCGATCGGCACTTGGACGATCCTACCCTGTCAGGTGTTGCTGAAAAAGAGGGTTTCGGGGAAGTTTTGAATTTTGAATTGTGCTTTGCTTGGTAACAAGATTTGAAAACCACAGCCTCCTGCCTCGTTTTTTGCTAAACTATTTTTGCTAGTTCCCAAAGTTTTGCCCGCGCAGCTCCCCGCACTCCTATGCCCCCCCACAGCGACAAAAAACGAAATCCTGTTGAATTGTTTCAAAGCACAAAAAGCGACACAAGTGCGATCGAACTCACCGCTTCGGAAGCTTTAACAGCCCTGTCTGTATTAGCTGTTGCAGCCGACGGTAAAATCTCAGAAGAAGAAAGACAAACTCTCGCCGCCAATCACATTCGCTTGTTCAGGTCTTATTCAGGCCAACACTTCCAAGAACTTTTTAAGAAAGTCTTGAAATTGAGCCGCCAGTACACTCCGGCTGAGGTATTTGCTGCTGCTAAAAATGCCTTGACTCCTCAGCTTCGAGAAACAGCTTTTGCTATTGCTGCGGATTTGGTTTTGGTAGATGGAATTTTCACGGCCGCCGAACAGGATTTTTTGCTTGAACTGTCCGAAGCTTTGGACATTCCAGACGAACTGAGCAAAAATATTATCGAAGTCATGACTCTCAAAAACTGCGGGGAGAACTTCCGAGGCGATATATCTATTAAACATCTCCCATAATGCTCGGTTTCCCGGTTCGATTACAGGCTGTTTAGGAAATGACTAATAAGTTGTTAATTAACAGTTTTTTGACAAATTTGGACTCTTTGTCCTGACTGCAAACAACTTTTAGTCCGATCGCGCGATCGAACCTCGTGTTAACTGTTAACAGTTATAGCGGTTCTCAAGCATTGTAAAGTACGCAGAAGCGATCGAGCGGCCCATGCCCGATCGCCCGATCGCAGAAGATTGTCTGCGTTAATGAGAAACGCTATAGCTTTCTCAAAAAAATTACTGGTTATTATCAGAAAAACTTTCCTCAATAACCAATAACCGCAAAAAATCACATCAAAATGACATCATCAAAGGTCGAAAACCGTGTTTGACGGAAATCTCGCCGATTTGCTCCATCTTTTCCACAGTAATTTGATTCCGTCCCCAAGAAAAATTGGTATACAATTTTTCAAATTCCAGCAGCATGGATTCGGCAAAACAGGCAAACAACTGTCGGCCCGGCACATCCATATTGACAATCTTCATAATTTTCCACTCAATATCGAGGGAATGCTCCACAATCCCGCCATTGAGCACGTAAACTTCGGGATGCTTCACCTGAGTTGCCAGATTTTTCGGATAGCCGCCGTCAATCAATAAACAAGGTTGCTTCAATGTCTTGGGGTCAATTTCTACTCCCTTTGGCATACTGGCGACCCAGACTACGATATCCGCTAGGGGCAGGGCTTCTTCCATATTCATGATTTTCCCTCGCCCCAATTCCGATTGCAAATCTTGCAATCGTTGTTTGTCGCGGGCAATTAGCAACAATTCTGCCACATTTGTTTTAACATTGAGCCAGCGACACACAGCACTGCCAATATCGCCTGTAGCACCACAAACCGCTACCGTGGCTTTGGATAGTTCAATCCCCAATTTAGGGGCTGCTTCTTCTACTTGGCGGCAGAGAATGTAAGCCGTGTGAGTGTTACCAGTGGTGAACCGTTCAAACTCCAACTTGAGATTGCGAATTTGCTTAATTTGCTGCAAGTTGAAAGTCTCAAAAATGATCGAAGAAAAGCCGCCTAAAGCAGTGATATTAATCCCGTTTTTTTGAGCGTGCGCCATTGCGTTCAGGATTTTGCGAGTGGCTGCTTTAATCCGGCGCGTGGCTAACATTTCCGGCAGAAAACAGGACTCCACATAGCGGCCTTCTATTTTTTGCCCGGTAATGCTAGTGACAGTTATATTGTCAACTATTTGGGGCGGTGCGCTGCACCAAAAATCGAGACCTCGATCGGCATATTCTGGATAGCCCAGCTCGTTAGCTACTGATTGGGCGTGTTCTAAGCTGGTTAAGTGACCGATTAGACCAAACATTAAGTTGTCAAATGAAGGAAGAAGGAAGAAGGAAGAAGGAAGAAGGAAGAAGGAAAAATCAAAAAATAAAGTTTTTTAATTTTTATCTAATTCCTTCTTTCCAAATTGAGCGGGCTGCGAAGCCTTTTGAAGTAGGAATCAGGGAAAATTAAAAGGTTTTATTTTTTAATTTGTATCTCATTCCTTATTTCCCAATGAACTAGCCAGCCAGACCTTGTGCTGACATCCGCATGATGTCGCGGCTGTTAAAACCAATGTTGCCTAAAGCTTCGCCGTAGGCAATCATAAAGTCTTCGATTAAAGCGTCTTTTTCCATTCCCAAGACGCGGGCATCGTCTGCGACAGTGTTTAGCAGTCTCCAGATGATGGGCAGGTTTTGACGGTTGGCGGCTTCGAGTTCGGTTTTGGATTCCTCGAAGTGAGCTTGCAGCCAGACTTCCCCAAAGTTGAGGTGGCTGTATTCTTCTTTGACGACGCCTTCGGTGATTTTGCGGGCAAAGTCATCGGCGACGGGGATGTAGATATTGTAGGCTGCGATCGCAAAACACTCGATAATTAGGGATTGAATCAGCAAGCAAGTTACAATCTGACCCTCAGCCGCTGCTGTCTGGAAGTTTCTGTGCAAATCAGAAAAGAATTGCTTGGCAAATGCCATGTCGGGCGTGACCTTGAGATTCCGGCCGCAAGCTTGGAAGCCTTTCATGTGGCGGTTCTCCATCTTGGACAAGCCAACCAACTCGCTTTTTTTGTCAGCCAACAGTTCGGCCAGTGTCAGGTAATTGTCGTGAGCTTCTTGTTCGCCTTCAATCACAATGGCGTTGATACGGCTGTAAGCGTCTTTGTAAGTTTCGGTTTGAAAGTCTATTGTTGGGCTGGCCTCAAGCTGGGGCATAGATACGTTTTCTCCTTATATAACCTTGTAGGATGTTTGGAAACCCCTTAAAATTTTGGGGTCGCGTTGCACTACACTTTACCTATTTTCGACTAAAAATTTACGATTGTGTGGGAATCATGGAGGCGATCTGGTTTAGAGAGCCTCACAAGCTTATTATTTTAGGTTAATTCACAAGTTTATGGGTAAATCGTTGGGCTGGTCTCAAGCGCTGGAAGTGCTGAATTTTATTTTGTTGCTGGCGGGGGCTGCGCTGGTGCTGCTGCCGCTGGCTGCTGTTTTTTTGGTTTCGCTGTCACCATCTGGTGTCGGTGTCAAGGCCGCAGGCTTGACTTTGGCGAACTATCAGGAGGCTTGGCAGCGGGGAAATTTTTTGTTGGCATTTGTTAATTCTACTCTAGTGGCGATCGCAGTGACAGGTTTTCAGGTAGTGACTTCTGCTTTAGCCGGTTATGCTTTGGCCAGACTGAAGTTTCGGGGGCGGCAGGCTCTAGTTTTGGTGGTTTTGGCAACGCTGGTGATTCCGTTTCAGCTTTTGGTAATTCCCATTTTCATGGTTTTGAAGTGGGGGCACCTGCTGAATACCTACGGCGCGCTGATTTTGCCGACTGCTGCTAACGGTTTCGGGATTTTTCTGCTGCGCCAGTATTTTATGACAATTCCGGTGGAATTGGAAGAAGCGGCAATGCTGGATGGGGCTAACCGCTGGCAGGTGTTGTGGCAGGTGATGCTGCCAATTGCCCGCCCTGCTTTGGTGACGCTGTTTTTGTTTGCGTTTATCGGGGAGTGGAACGATTTGTTTAAGCCGTTGGTGTTTACGACGCGGCCGGAATTGCGGACTGTGCAGTTGGTTTTGGCCGAGTTTCAGGAACAGTTTACTAGCAGTTGGCAGTTGTTGATGGCGGCGGTAGTAATTGGGACTGTGCCGGTGGTGTTGCTATTTTTGATCGGTCAGCGGCAGTTTATTCGCGGGATTGCGGCGACGGGAGTTAAGAATTAAGTTTGGGCTGGGCGAATTGTGCTGTTGACATTTCTCAAAGGCGGTTTTTTCGTAGATTTCTCGTTACTAAACACAAGCTTTTTTGGTAAAAACTGGGTTTCTCGCCTCTGGATTGACGATCGCCCGAACTATTCGAGATTTTCCGTATAATCTCATTTATGGCCCAGAGTGCGATCGAACTCAAATTATCCAATAAAGAAAATCAATGAAGAACGTGCAAAAGCTGGGCCTTTTTTTATTTATTGTATCTTTTTTACCCTGGCTGGCAATCTTATTTATTGTGCCGTTTCTGCCGCTGAGCCTCGCCGAAAAAACTACAATTGATATTGTTCTGGCTGTCGGGGCAGAAATTTGTTTTTGGATTAGCGTGGTGCTGTTGGGGAAAGAAGTAGTTACCAAATATCGGCGTTATTTAAATCCCCGCTATCTTTGGAAAAAAATCAGAAATTTTCACCGCTGACGAACAGGGATCGACGCAGATAATCCGCCTGGATGTTGGCGTTTACCTGCGGTCGAGGTTGAGCTATTCGCTGAAGATTTGCAAGCGAATAGAGCGTTCTCCGTCTCCGAAATCCACCTCAATCTTTTCTCCCGAAAGACTGTCCAAGCATCCCAAAAGCAACCGCAAGTTGGGTGTGCTTGCTCCTGTATCCACGTACAATCTATCCGCTAAACTGCCTAAACGCTTCCAAATTGTATAGAGCTTGACTACTGTTTGTTCTAGCTGTGCTGCTTGTTTTACTACGTCGGCTGTAGTTCCCAAACATCCAACTCGCAAAGATTCTTCTAGGGCCATTTCCATGTCTAAATGAGACTGGTTGAGAGCTTGTACTTGGGCGGCTGCGTCGAGATATTTTGATAAGTTTTTGGCATCGGAAGTGAGTTGTTTTACTGTATCTACGTCGGGATTTTCTGCTACTTCTTTTTGAATTTCGGTTTGGTGAGATGGGGAGAGTTTCTCCATTTCTTTGACTAAAGGAGCGAGGTAGCGGGAAGGAAGAGAACCGCTAGATGCTTTTTCTTTGACTTCTTCTGGCAATAATTCTGAGTTCATGGCCATCCATTCGTCGGATAGCTGTTTGACTTCGCGACGGGTGATACGATCGCCCTTTGATGCTGCATCTGTTACCATTTGCTGTACTTCTGGCGATGCTTTGGCGGTTTCTACAAAGGCTCTTTTGCTGAAGTTTCTAATGGAATCTGGGTCTAAATCTCCTTGCTCGATTAGAGTATCGGCACTCTTGGCCAGTTCTATCAAAGAATAGGCTTGACTTTTGCCAATTTCTCGTTCTTTGAGCCAGTTCAAAAAGCCGGTGCCGCGTCCGTCGCCGCCTTTTTTTTCTCTGTCTCTAACTGTTCGGAGAATTCGCCCGCGCCAGATGTCGGTTTGCAGGTCGAAGCGATCGCACACTTTCCAGGCGTTGTCAACCTGATTTTCAAAATCAAAGTCAGGTATTTGTTCGTCTTCGGGATCTGGTAATTGGAAATTGATATCGGTCAAGCCTCTGAGGGCTTCGGCAAGTTCTGCGGGAGATTGGGGGACTTCAGCCATTAGGAAAAATTTGTGTAGTGCAACAGCCGGTTTGATTTTGAAACTTGCACGGCTTGACAGTTGAGACGCTATATGTAGCGGTAAATTTGTGAGTGTTTACCCTAGTGATAGAGTTTGGGTGCAAGTCATTTTATTATTGCACGGTGGAGGGCGATCGGCGAAAAGATATGGCAGAAGGAAGTTCGACAACGGATTCTGTAACGGATATAACGGATGGGAGTAATGGCTGTGGGGGGGATTGAGTTACAGTGAATTGGGATATTATTAGGATGGAATTTACCTACTGTACTCGATCGCCAAGTTTGGGAATATGCTCGTCAGCCTGACTATAATTTAAGTAGCTGAAAACTAAAGTTAATTTATGCCAGCTAAAGATATCTACCACAACGAAGTTAAAAATGCCTTACTGAAAGACGGTTGGACAATTACGGCCGATCCATACTTTATTAAATATGAGGATGCCGAGTTATATGCTGATTTAGCAGCAGAAAAGCCGATCGCAGCACAACGTCAGGGACAAAAGATAGTTGTTGAAATTAAGAGCTTTGTTGGGCGATCGCGCTTTGTATGATTTTCACGGTGCACTCGGTCAATATATCGTCTACAGAAATCTCATTCAACTCACAGAGCCCGAATACAAGCTCTATTTGGCAATTGACGATGTTGTCTACACAAACTTTTTTCAACGCAAGTCTATACAATTAATTACTAATGAAAATAAGCTGTCATTAATGGTTGTTGAAATGGAAAAGGAGGAAATTCTGCAATGGATCGACTAAAATACTATCGGAGTACGGTTGAAAAAATATTGACTGAATATTATGAACTCAGCGTCAAAGGAGGGATGGCGCTAGATGAATTAGAGACAGACAGCCGCCTTGCATTTGACGAAAAACGAGATCAATATCTGTGGTTTCGCTCTGGTTGGGAGGAAAAAAAACGGATATGCCACATTACGATGTATCTTCGTATTAAAGATGGCAAGATTTGGGTTGAAGAAGATTGGACAGATTTGTGTGTAGTTGATGATTTACTAGCAGCAGGAATTCCTAAGAGCGATATTGTTTTAGGGTTTCACAATCCCTCTAAACGGAAATTTACGGAGTTTGCGGTTGGTTGATGCTATAAATGCGATCGTCCGAGAGGAGAAGCTGCGGGGCGATCGCTATCTTCTGATGCTAAAATGGAGAACAATCGAATAAATAGAGTAAAAATATGACAATTTACGATCTAACTTCGGCTAAAATTAGCCAACTGCCAGAGTCACTTGTTCAAGAAGTGAATGATTTCATAGACTTTTTGCTCCTCAAATATAACAGTGAATTGCCACAGCTAACTGAATCAGAATTTTCTGACTATTTAAAGAATTTAGAAGCCTACGAAGAAAAGTTAGCACGAGGAGAAATTCAATGGTAGGGGCTTCATCAGTAAATGTAACTTATACCAGAGGAGATGTCATCTTGTGCGATTTGAATCCGGTAGTTGGTACAGAGCAAGCTGGCATAAGACCTGTTGTCATCTTACAGATTGACCGTGCGAATGCAGTAAGTCCTCATACTATTATTGCACCGTTTACTACTAAGATTCGTCGCGCTATTTTACCTTCTCATATCAAATCCTCTCTTCATCGGAATAGTAAATTCACTGTTGACTGTTGACTGTTGACTGTTGACTGTTGACTGTTGACTGTTAACTGTTGACTGTTAACAGTTAACATCATGAGGAGTGCAACC
>NZ_JBARVX010000169.1:0-15462 GCF_049646505.1 Microcoleus sp. | reverse complement strand
CCAATGACCAATGCCCAATGACCAATGACCTGTTTGGCCAATTCCCAATTCCCAATTCCCAATTCCCAATTCCCAATTCCCAATTCCCAATTCCCAATTCCCAATTCCCAATTCCCAATTCCCAATTCCCAATTCCCAATTCCCAATTCCCAATTCCCGATTACCAATTACCAAATATTAATTTATGGCCGCTAGTTATTCCTTTGATATTGTCAGCGATTTCGACAGGCAAGAATTAGTTAACGCTGTTGACCAAACAGTGCGGGAAATTCAAAGCCGCTACGACTTGAAAGATACCAAAACTACCGTCGAATTGGGCGCTGAAGCAATTACTGTCAACACCGACAGCGAATTTACTCTCGATGCAATTCACACTGTTTTGCAAACAAAAGCCGCCAAGCGGAATTTATCTCTGAAAATTTTTGATTACGGCAAAATTGATCCGGCTAGCGGCAGCCGCGTCCGTCAAGAAATCAAACTAAAAAAAGGGATTGACCAGGAAATTGCCAAAAAAATCACTAAATTAATTCGAGATGAGTTTAAAAAGATTCAAGGCTCAATTCAAGGTGACGCAGTGCGCGTTTCTGCCAAGGATAAAGATGATTTGCAGTTGGTAATTCAACGGTTGAAGCAAGAAGATTATCCGATGGCTTTACAGTTTACCAATTACAGGTAAATTTTTGAAAGCTCAGTATTGGATACTCGGTTTTAGGTTAGATATCTAAACCGATGACTGTTAAATCAGGAGAATGTTCGACAACAAACTGGTAATCTAACTCTTGTTTGGCTTGAGGCGGTAGAGACATTATCCATTCCAACATTCCCATTTCACCTGCTACTATCTTCGGATTGGTGACACTCAACCGCACTTTTATTTGCTCGTTGCGACTGACTGGCAGTTGCTCTTTCAAGGTCAATTTTACAGGCAGTTGCTGCAAGTTGGTCACAATTAACCGATAAGCGTAACTCGTGCGCCGCTGATTCCCGATCAGTTTTTTATCAACTTGTCTTTCCACTAATTCGCGATCGATTTTTAATCCTTCATCTATTCCTAAATTAAGTTTGAATTCTTCACCGGGCGAAATATTATCTAACTCCACACTACCGACAAAAGTGTTGTCGCGAAAGATATTTGCCTTACCGGGTAGCAAAGTTGCACCTGTCTGCGGATTGGTGACAATTGCTTGCAAATAAGCAAAGCTGACTAAACGCGGAACGGCGATGTATTGAAGTTGGGAGGGATAATTTTCGTTGAAAATAGTGACTTTGTGCGGCGTCCCGTCGCTGGGAATGTTGGTATTTCCTCCTATTTGAAAGGTGACTGTGCCGCCTGCTTTAGATACTGTTGCTGTCGCGGTTTGAGCTGCTACGGGTTCGGGTGCGGGAGGAGCACTAGAAGCCATCATTGCCAAAGCCCTCTCTGGTTCATCAATCTGTCGGCTTCGTGTTCTCATAAATTCTGCGGTTTGAGGAGATTTTGGTTGAACAATATCGATAAACCAGGGTTCGAGTTTTGGTGGCAAAGTTCCCATTCCGGGTTTTGCTGTGGATAAAGTCAGTGCTACTCCCGTCCAATCTTCGCCTGTATTTTGATTGACTTCGGCTAGGTAATTGAGATTAATTTGGTTGTTGGTAGTATTGACTCGCAAGTCGTACAGGGGAGTCCAACGGGCTTGGATTACTACATAGGAAATTTCGAGTTCAAAATTGCCGCTGCCGCTGGGTTCGATCGCAACAATGATGTTAAAACTTTGTTGGAAATGGGGAGTTTGTAGTTGGCGCAACTGCTGGCGTAAGGCTTCTATTTGCTTGTCTAATTCGCGCTGCTGTCTTTCGTGTTGTGCGATCGCACTTATGTACTTTTTATAATTACTGCCTAAAAATTTGAGTAATTCCCCGGTTTCATTCAAACCAATCTGCTGTTTGGCGATGCCGCTGGCAAAGGAACCGACGCTTTTTGCGCTCAAATTCTCGACAAAGTTGAGTTGAATTTTACGCGAGGCGATTTGGTCTTGTATGGCGCGTTTTTGGGTTTCTAACTCTTGGATTTGTGCGGTTAATTCGGCGGTGCGATCGCCCGTAGGTTCGCTGCTAAACACTGTTTCGGTGCGTACTCCCAGCAATCGCACGGCGACTGTACCCGCACCAGTGGCCCTGACTGACTCTGTGTCGAGGGTTGTGGGGAGAGAGGCTACAGTCAATTCGCGCTCGTTTCCCGTCAGGGCTACTGTGCCGCGGCGCGTTATCAGGGCGCGATCGGTGTACACTGTAACTTCAGAAATTTGCGACTCTACTATTTTGATATTATCGCGATCGAGTAAATCTGAATTAGTCATTGCTACTAATACCTCTACCAAACTCTTCCAGTGCATCTAAAGGTGAAGCAAACAAAATGCAGCGTTTGAGCAAAGACAAGTCTAACTCAGGCAGCAATTCGCTGTTTGTAATTTGCTCATAACCCTGCTCTCGCAAGCGGTAAAGTTGCAGCGTTCCATCTTCCCAAAACCAGACTTCCGGCACACCCATCAGCCGATACTTCTGAAGTTTAATCGGACTACCGCTAGTAACAACTACCTCAATACACAGATCGGGAACATCTTTTTTATTCCCGATACAATAAGATAAATCTGCCTGATACTCGACTTGACCCTCAACAATCTGGCTGTAAGCACCGCTGGGGAAAAATACAATTCTTCTTTGTATAAAAAACTGTCCCATTAGCAAGGCAAGCAGACACCGAATCTCTTCGTGTAATCTTCCAGTACCCACAATTTCTAAAAATCCTTGACAATAAAATAACCGCACTCCAGGCACATTCTCAAAGCTGGATTGAATTGCTTTAAACTGCTGCCAATTCAAACCGCGCCAAGTGAAATGCTGCTCGGCTGTGGGAGAAACTGTGGGATTGTCTATAGTTTGAACCATGACTGTCCTGTGGATTTAAAATGTTAGCAATAATTCAATGTTAACTCAGCGGCTCGATTCCTGCCAAATCCAATATTTGAGGAATCAAATCTTCTCGCTTGACTGCCATCAGGTGAACTCCTTGACACAATTGCCGAGCTAGCTTGACTTGTTCTGCCGCAATTTTTACGCCTTCCTGCAAAGGTGCTGGGGATTTTGCCAAACGGTCGATCGTCTCTTGCGGGATGTGAACTCCCGGCACGTATTTTTTGATAAATTCAGCATTTTTAGCTGATTTAAACAAAAAGATTCCTGCTAAAATTGGTTTGTTGCAGCCAGCAGCAATGTGGTGCATAAACTTATCAAAAACTTCAAAATCTGTAATTAATTGGCTCTGAAAAAACTGTGCTCCGGCTTCTACTTTTTTCTCGAATCGACTTTGCAAACCAGACCAACTGGGGGATTGCGGATCGACAGCGGCACCGACAAATAAATCGGTAATTCCGTCTGTTAAAGCTTTGTCGTTCCAGTCTTTGCCGCCGTTCATTTTTTGAATGACTTGCAGCAGCCGCACTGATTCTAAATCGAATACACTTTTGGCTTTTGGATGGTCGCCGGCTTTGACTGGATCGCCGGTGAGTGCCAAGATATTGTGGATGCCTAAAGCGTGGGCTCCCATGAGATCGGCTTGCAGGCCTATTTGATTGCGATCGCGGCAAGCAACTTGACAAATCGGCTCAATGCCGTGCTGCAATAGAATCGCGGAAACTGCTAGCGGGCACATTCGCAGCACTGCGCGGCTGCCGTCTGTGATATTAATAGCGTGAACTCTATTTTTTAGAAGTTCAGCCATTGCGATCGTATGAGTCATGTCGCCACCTTTTGGCGGGGCCACTTCGGCGGTAATTATAAATTCTCCGGGGGTGGTGCAAGCTGTGCGAAAACGATTCATGATTATTTTAAAGAAGGAAGTTCGGCAACGGATTCTGTAACGGATTTAACGGATGTCAGTCATTAGTCATTAGTCATTAGCCATTAGTTATTTGTTAGTTGCTACTAATGCCCAATGCCCAATGCCCAATGCCCAATGCCCAATGCCCCATGACTAATTAGGTAAAGAATAACCAAAAGCTTTTTTAACCTTAGTTAGAGTTTGGTTGGCAATGGTTTCTGCTTGTTCTTTTCCTTGACGCAATACCGACTGCAAATATCCCGGTTCGTCCATTATTTCTTTGTATTTATCCTGAATAGGTTTGAGGGCATTAATTGTTGTCTCTGTCAACAGCGGTTTAAATTCTCCCCAACCCATATCTTGACACTCCGTGGCAACTTCTTCCTTGGATTTGCCGGAAAGCAGCAGATAAAGTGTTAGCAAATTTCTAGCTTCGGGGCGTTCTGGATCGTCAAAAGTCAAGCCGCGCACCGCATCAGTTTTGCAGCGCTTGATTTTTTTGCTAATTGTCTCTGGCGAATCCAACAAGTTAATTCGACTTTGTTCAGAAGGGTCTGATTTTGACATTTTGCGAGTCCCGTCAGTCAAACTCATCACTCTCGCGCCATCAGTCCGAATTAACGGTTCGGGAAGTTTTAAAACTGGGTTTTCTGGTGTGCCAAATTGGTGGTTTAATCTGTTTACGATATCGCGGGTGAGTTCCAAATGCTGTTTTTGGTCTTCTCCTACGGGTACTTTGTCGGCATCGTAAAGCAAGATGTCTGCTGCCATCAATACGGGATAATTTAGCAAGCCGGCGTTGACGTTTTCGCCTTGTTTAACTGCTTTTTCTTTAAACTGAATCATATCTTCGAGCCAGTTGATTGGCGTTATGCAGTTTAGCAGCCATGCTAGTTCTGTGTGTGCGGGAACGTGGGATTGCACGAAAATAGTAGAATGTTCTAAATCGATGCCGCAAGCTAAATAAAGGGCGGCGATGGCGTAAGTGTCGGAGGCTAGGGTTGCTGGATTGTGCGGTGCGGTAATTGCGTGCAAATCGACTACGCAAAAGTAGTTTTCGTACTGGCTTTGGTTTTCTACCCAGTTGCGAATGGCACCGAGATAATTGCCGAGGTGTAGATTGCCTGTTGGCTGAACTCCAGAAAGAACGCGCTGTTTACCCATGAGGAAAGAAGAGAATTGAATTCACCTTTCTATATTGACACGTTATTTCAATTTCAGATACTTTTTGTTGAAATTCACTCGGCGGTTGAAACCGCGTCTACACAAACGAAGTCCGCCTTCGCGGACTGAAGAATTAATTGGGTATTTAAGGCGGATTGTTTTTGGAATTACGTTTAAATCCCAGCCTTAAAAAGCTCGCTCTCAAGTGTCAACTGTCAACTGTTTTTCGGTTTAGTGCGCCACCAAGTGATGCCGGCTGCAAAAAGGGCGATCGCAAAACTCAAGGCAAAGGAAAATACAAAGGGATGCAACTGCATTAAAATTGGGATTTGATGGTTTTGGACTGTATCGAAGAGTTTGTCTGTACCGCTGGATGCGGCGATACCACCGGCTGCTAAACCTACGCCGATCGCCTGTACGGTGCTTTCTAGGCGATCGTCCCGATATTTCTCTTTGTCTTCGCTGTTGCGGAGTGCGAGTTGGTTGGCGCGATCGCTCCTGGCTTGTTCTATTTCTACTATGCCGCGAATTGAGGCGATCGCCTGGTCGATTAAGTTTGTCCCGTGGCGGAAATATCCTAAGTCTCCGGCTATTTGCGATCTCATATAAGGAGCCGTTTTTATACTGAAGTTATTTAATATTGATAGTTCTTCCTTATCGCTTTCTACTTTAGCATATATTTGAGCTAATTTCTCATCATAATTGTTAAGATTTATCGCAATTGTATTGTCATAATCTTCTAATTTTGTCAGCCCTTGAGTGTAAGTCAGTGCTGTTTTCAGTAGCTTTTTCAACTCCTCCTTAAATTCCTGTAAATTTTCGGTAGTCAAGTCACTATCTAGTTCATCTATTCGCTGCTGCAAGCAATTAACATTATCCTCCACTTGTCTGTAAAAATCAAACATTATGCGGTGAATTTGCCTGCTGTTGTGAAAGGCTTTAATGATTTTATTCCGGTAGTAAAACAAGTCTACTATTTCCTGCTGGTAGGTAGTAAGCTTATCTTCGGATGCTTCGCTGTTGGGAAACCAGACAAGCAAGTGCCGATAATTAGCAGTTTGCTTGATTAAACCGTACTCAAAAATCGGACTCCCAAATAACTCGCCGGCGCGGTTGAAAGGAGGGCGATATTTTTCAGGAAGTAAAGCGTTACAGCATTTGTCAGCTAAAGATTGGAGGGATTCGAGACTTCGTGCTTGTGGTTGCGGGGGTAATTTAGCAGAAATTAGAATTGTTTCACCTAAAAACTCTTTCCCGGTAACTATTCCTAATAAATTTTGGGGGTTAAATGTACTCAACCATTGCGGGGAAACTTCCTCTGCACAAGTATCGGGGAAACCGACATTCAACCACAGCGCATAACTGTCTCCAATTTTGATAGGCTTAGCAAACCCGCTGACATCTAATTTAGTTTCATTGTAGCTGACTTTAGTAATAAAATCTAAGCTGATATCTGGCAACAAATCAACCCGAAAATTAGATAATTCTTCAGAAAAATTGAGTTTCGGTTTGAGTTTTTCAGAGGTAAAGCTTTCTAAAAAATCGTCGCCCCAATTCCAGAGAGGATTATCTTTGCCGCTAGCCTCGCCGATTAGGTGGAAGGCAAAAACGTAGACATTAGGTTTTAAAACTTTTTCAATTTCACTCATTAATTTTTAGGAGTATCAAATATCCGTTTTTCTAAAGATTGTATCAGCAGTGGAAATCGGCGGGGAAACTGATTTTCTGAAATATTTTCGTCTCCTTGCGGTTGGCTGGCTTTAGGGATAGCTTTGCCCCTGGTGGCGGCGGCTTTCACTGCTTCTGTGATTTCGCGATAGTTGCAACACCAATCACTCAGAATATCCGAGATTGCTTGATTTGATTCATTGTCCGCAGCCACGATTATTTCTTCAAGGGTCTTTAAGGCTGCTATGGCTGGTTCGGAAAACAAATTGGGACTGGTTTTCAAGACTTCTAGAAAGGAGTTAATCATTATTTCTGGGTTCATGGTTTGATTTACCTCTTGTAGTTTAGGATTATGTCATTTTACCATATTCACCAAGGACACGGCACTGCCGTTTCGCTACAAACATCAATGGTAGGGAAACGGCATTCCCTTATCTGATTGCGGTGTCACTACAAAACTATTGACCAACCGCACAAAAAGCCGCCCAGAAATGGGGAGATTGGTAAGGTGTGTTTTCTGGTTCTTCACCCCATGCAATATAATCTTGCATTCCGTCTTTCCTTTCATCTGAAATTAATTTAGAACCTGCAACCCATTCTAGCAAATCTTTGACAGTCACACTCCGCAGCCACAACTGAGACTCCCGCAAAGCAATCGCCACAGGCGGGCGATTTTCCCCACGCAAAAGCTCGTAAAATTTGATTGTTAAAATCGCCGTAGATACATCATTCACAGCCCACAAAGTGCTGAGTACACTTGTCGCCCCGGCATATAAAAAACCGCTGGGCAATCCGATATACTCATCTGTGGTATTCTTGATATCTGTCAACCCGGTTTCGCAGGCGGAAAGAACTACTAAACTGCACTTGATTAACTGCAAATCAAAGATTTCTTCCAGTGTCAAACATTCTGCGATATCGAAGGTTTCGCCCCGGCGGGAACGGATGTAACGCTTTTCGTCGGAGGGAACCCCCCCCAGCCCCCCCTTGCTAAGGGGGGGAGTTTGATTACCTTCTGTCTCTTCACTTACCAAGGGGAAATCCTCTCTTGTCTCCCCCCTTAGCAAGGGGGGATTAAGGGGGGTTACTTTGGCACCGGCTAAGATTAAGGATGATTTTTGGGGATTGATAAAGTCGAAGAAGCCGTGACAGGAAAAGTGGGCGATGTCGGCATTTTGCAAGCTGGCAATTTGTTGCAGCAATCCTGTCTTGCTTGCCTTTTCCCGACTCAATACTTCGGCGGGATTGAAGGATTTGGCAATGGCTTCGACTTCGATGTCGGTGAAGTCTAAATCTTCTGTGGGGTTTTGGATGGCAAAAAATTTGCTGGGTGATGTGTCTTCGGCTGTCAGATTTACCCGCTGGGATAATTGCAAAAGTTGGCAACTGGGTGTGTATCTCACGCCGCCTGGGAAAAGTTCGAGAAGACATCCAGTTTCTACGGTTTTGTCGGCTTTTTGTCGGCTGCTGGTGAGGGCGTGTAGGGGGAATAGGTGCAAGTATCGGAAGGGAACTAAGATTAATTTTTGGCAGTTTTCGGGGAGGCGAGAAATTATTTCGTCGATGTGCAGAATCTGGGCTAGTCTTTCCAGGCGGCTGTCTAGTTGGTTTTTCCAGTTGTCGTATTTTTCCTCGTCTTTGATGTCGTCGAGATATTCCTGTTGTAACTCTTCTAATGCTTGCAAGTCTTGATAGGAAGATTGCCAGATATCCGGTTGAGGAGAGTCGCGGGTAATAATGAAAACTTTAAAGCCGTTGTAGGTAATGTACCATTCTAAAATTGCTTCGTTTTCAGCTAACAGGCTGCGAATTTCTGCAAAACTAATCCGCTGTACTTGGCTGGGGAGGCTGCGGGCTTTGTGAAACAATTCTACTAGGTTTCGGGTTTTGCTTCGTTCGACGTATTCTAGGGCGGCGGTTTTGTTTCCCATTTGTAGGCAAACTTCTACCATTGACTGATAAAGGTTATTGTATTCTTCAGCTAATTTCTGTCTGTCTGCTTCGCCGCCGATAATGATTTCACTCCGCATTAATTCGACTGTCTCGATGGCAGAGTTAAAGGTATTGTAGGCTTCTGGGAGTTGGGAATTATTCTGGTAGGTAACTCCGAGATTATATAAAGTCTGAGCATTATCTATAGGAAATGCGTCGCGGGTGTAAACTTCCAAGGATGCCTCAAAAGCTGCGATCGCCAATTCCAGATTCTCGGCTTTTTCCCCTCTGATTCTGTATAGGTACGCACTCGCCAGACTGTTTTGACACGTTGCCCAGTCTTCGGGAAATGCGTCGCGGGTGTAAACTTCCAAGGATGCCTCACAAGCTGCGATCGCCAATTCCAGATTCTCGGCTTTTTCCCCTCTGATTCTGTAGAGGTACGCCATCCCCAAATTATTTTGACTCCTTGCCCATTCAAAGGGAAATGCGTCGCGAGTCCAAACTTCCAAGGATGCCTCACAAGCTGCGATCGCCAATTCCAGATTCTCGGCTTTTTCCCCTCTGATTCTGTAGAAGTAGGCACTCGCCAGACTGTTTTGAAACCTGGCCCACTTTTCTGGATACGTTTCGCGGGTGACAACAGTTAATCCTATCTCCAGACAAGCAATACCAACCTCTAAATTACTTGCCCGACTGCCTTGACGCAAATTATAAAAACGAATATTCAAACTGTATAAAAAATTAGCACCATTATATGCTTCTTCTGCATCCAAAGTTGCCAGACTTTCAGTTGCCCACTCTCGCAAATATTGAGCAAAACCATCATCTATTAATTCTAGGTTAGCTTGCAGAATCTCGATTTCTTCCTCGCTGGGACAGGTGAGGAGAGAATCAATCAGATTTTGATAGGCTTGGCGGCGTGTTTCGTTCATTGCTTACAACCCATGTTTTTAGAATTTTACATTCTTTGTCGGGGAAAAACAAGGGGGAAACCCGACTTGCTGAATCGTCTGGAGTCGTTGGAGTGTGCGTCATAAGCTGCTACGGTTTACTTAAGATTATTTATGCCCCGGAGATCCCCCTAAATCCCCCTTAAGAAGGGGGACTTTAAGAGCTTTCTTATCCCACCCTTATTAAGGGGGTTAGGGGGGATCTGTCTTAACTTAACCGTATTCTGTCATAAGCTGCTACGCCACTATGTCGTATAATATAGAGACAAGATAAGTAAGCGATCGCAATAATGAATCTATTCGGAATGAGCCAGGTTTCATTCAAAAACATCTGAATAATTTGCGATGGGCAAAAAACAAGAGGAAACTAAAATGATTTCACAAACTTTAGTAGAGATTGAACGTTCTATTAGTTCCCTGTCGATAGAAGAACAACTTTGGCTGCTGGAACGTATCGCTTGCCGAGTGCGGGAGAAAACTTACATAGCTAATAAACTCGCTAATGCTAAATACCTGGAAGCAGAGATAGCAGAGATGGCCAACGATCCAGATATTCAAGTTGAGATTGCTGCTATCAATCGAGAGTTTATTGTGGCAGAAATGGATGGTTTAGAAGCACTATGACCATTCAGCGAGGGAAAATTTATTTTGTCAATTTTAACCCAGTTCATGGAAGAGAACAAGCTGGAATGCGACCTGTTTTGGTGCTTTCCATTGATACTATCTTACTTATACCATTTTTCTAAAATCGTGCAACACTCTTCGACCCCCCCTAGCCCCCCCTTGCAAAGGGGGGGGACAAGAATACTGTTGCATTATTATTTTAAATTGGTATTATTTAAGGTGGCGGTAGAAGACCAATCAGATTTTGAGCTAATTCGAGAAATTCTTCAGCTTGGGCGATCGAATCTGCTGCTTGATTAGCCGTTACAGCATTAATTTCACCATAGTCTCCAGCATTTCGTAATTCCTGCGATCTAATTAGAAATTGGTGAAATTTCACAGGTACTCTCCCTGTACGAGCAAATTCTCTGCCAAAGGCGCTGATGACTGCGGAATGCTTGGAAAAAGATAATCCTTCACCCTCTAGAAATGCTTCAGCAATATAAAACATTGTGTAATAGGCGCGAGAAGCTGCATAATCAGGATATCCGCCATCCAATATAAATTTTGCTGCTGAAAGGCTTTGATGAGCTTTGAGGAGTAAGTTTAATTGAGCGGGTGTCATATTAAAATTCCCTCTCTACGGATATTTCTGAGCAAAGGGCCTTGATAATTAGTAAACCGTTCCTCATTCATAAAGTTGCAGCTAATTACTACGTCATTGGCTAGGGATAAATTTGCTACAATTGGGATAGTTCGATCGATTTCTTCACCGACTTGGACTGGTGCTTTGAGAACTACCAAAACATCAATATCTGAGTCGGGATGTGCGTCGCCCCGCGCTTGGGAACCGTAGAGTACCATTTGGGTGAGCCGATCGCCGTAAAGTTGCTCGAAGTGCGATCGTAATTGAGTTAGGATGGTCTTGAGTTTATCGTTGATTTTCATATTTGCGATCGATGTTATGTATTTAGTATACACATAAACTCGGCGGTTGAAACCGCGTCTACACAAACAAAGTCCGCCTTCGCGGACTAAAGATAATTAAATGAAAATAAATCACAAATCTGTCATCAATCTTGCTTTCCGCAACACAAATGTTAACACTGTTTCTTGACCGGTAATAATATCAGCCCTTCCTTCCATTCCAGATTGAATCGCATATTGACGCGGCTCATTTGCCTGGGAATTTCCGAAGAATTGACGGCTGCTGGATTGGAGTTTTGTTAAATAAGTTTTCTCTGGCTTAATCGAAACTTCGTAATAAGATCCACCTGAATTATTGGCGGGATTTTGAGGGGCGATCGCATCTGGAGCAATTTCGCTGACAGTGCCTTTCAATGTCCCGTAGTCGGGGAAAGGCAAAGCGGAAATTCTGATCTGTACGGGTTGACCGATTTGGATGCGGGCGATGTCTTGGGATGTGACTTTGGCTTTGACTATCAGGGGTACGTCGCTGGGGACGATTTGGGCGATCGCACTTCCGGCTTGTACGGTTTGACCGGTATTTTGTACTTCCAATTTGAGAATTGTACCATCAGCAGGGGCGCGGATCACACTATTTTTGAGTTGTGACTCAACTTGATTTAGCTGTTTTTTAGCTTGAGTCAATTGTTGTTGGATGGTCGATCGCTTGACGAGCAAAACCCGCCGACTTCTACCCAGTTTCTCGGCAACATCCGGCAGCGATGCGGCGATTTTGACTAAAGCGGATTCGACTAATTCCTGTTCGGCGGAACTTCCGTTTTGGGTGCTTTTAAGTTGGGCGCTGGCCAAAATTTGATTTTCCAAGTCGCGCAGTTGCTGGTTGATTTGCTGTGCTGCTGCTTGAGACTGATTAATAATATCTTGGAATTGCTTGTTTCGATCGCCCAAACGCGAACCGCCTACAACTGCGATCGCATCTCCGGCTTTCACTGTCTGATTTTCGCTGACAGCAATGCTTTCGACGGTTCCTTCGGTGGCGGCTTGCACGAGGCGCACTTCTCCGGCTGGACGGACGATCGCGTCTGCTTTGACTGTAGCGGTGTATTTGGTGACGCTAGCCAGGGCGATCGCCCCGCCAAAGGTTGCCACCATCAAAATTCCCCCCAAACTTGTCCAGCGGCTGACAGGGGGCAAAAATTCGTCGTTATTAAAGGTTTCAACGGGGGTGGGTTCGGGAGTGCGAGGCATGGCGGCTGCTGGGGGTGAGGGGAATAGTTTTGAGTTTTGAGTTGGGGGAGGAGGATTGTTTTGAGTTTTTATAGCAGTTCAAAAAAACAATGCAACTGTATATAGCCTTTCTCAGAAAGATGAGGTACTGTCGGGCATCGGGCATCGGGCATCGGGCATCGGGCATCGGGCATCGGGCATAAGGCATACCTCATCTTTCTGATAAGTGCTATACAAGCTCCCAACCCTTATAAAATCTGTTATTTCCAATTTTCTACTCTCTAATCTCAAATAGTACAAGCTAGATAAGGAAGAGATCGATCGCCTATTTCTTTTGTCACTTTTATTTTCAGTGTTCCGGATGCCAAAGATAGGTTTAGAAGTCTAAATCAAAATTCACAGGGTCAAGGTCAAAATCCGCACAGCTTTGCCGTCCCCACCCGCAAATTTCCCCAAACATCAAGAATGGTGGAAAAAGCGGGCAACATTCATGAAAATAGGACATTTCAGTAATGATTTTTGGCGCTGTTACCCGGTTTTTTGGGGAGATGTACGTAAGTAACTACATAGGTATTAATAGGAGTTCCTCATGCCGGAAAATCAACAAAATTCATTCTTTACCGAGCTAACCGAACGAGAATCGGCTACTGTCAGCGGTGGCAGCCCTACCAGCGGTATCAGCAGTAATAACAGCAACAGCGGGAACGAAAACAGCAGCAATGACCTCAATATGCTGTTTTTCATGCCGCAGCCGAACCAGTTGTATCTGTACGATCCGAACCGATCGCGCCCTTACAAAACCCTAATAGTCTAGATAGCTGAGTCTGGTAGCGATCGAAAGAAATTTGGAAAATATCTCGGTAATATTCCGGAACTCGCACAGCACTTCAAGAACTATTAGTTAGTAATTACACGAGGCTATATAAAACTTATTAAACTTATAGTTCTCGTTCCATCTTGTCAAATTAAACGGAGTCAAATCATGAAAGACACTAAAGAAAATTCACTGTTTGCTGAACTCACCCCTGAAGAATCAGCTAGCGTCAACGGCGGTTACTATTATGCCAATAATCGCTACGACTGTAACCGCGGACGCCGCCGCAGTTGGGTAGTTTACCGCCGGAATTGCGACGGTTCCTTCAGAAGAGTAGTCCGCTACGGCTACTCATAAAGTTTAGGGCTGCGAATTCAGCTCTCTAACTGTCGATCGAGAAAGCACCCATAATTTCATGGTGCTTTATTTAAGCGAGGCTGTAGAAATTTTAAATAATTTCTAGTTTCTGTTAAAAACTTTTAACCTTGAAAGGAGTCAAATCATGCAAGAAATTAAGGAAAATTCACTGTTTGCTGAACTCACCCCTGAAGAATCAGCTAGCGTCAACGGCGGTTACTATTATGCGAATAATCGCTACGACTGTAACCGCGGACGCCGCCGCAGTTGGGTAGTGTACCGCCGGAATTGCGACGGTTCCTTCAGAAGAGTAGTCCGCTACGCCTACTACTAAAGTTTATACCATTTTTCTAAAGATGTGCTATGGATGAACTCTTAGCCCCCCCTTAATAAGGGGGGGTTGGGGGGGGTAATATCTAACGCTACTGTATGAAATTGGTATTAGGGCTGTGAATTCAGCTCTCTAACTCTTGATTGAAAAGCACCCATAACTTTATGGGTGCTTTTTGCTGATTGGGTAGTTGGTGAGGAGTAGTGTTCATTATGCTCTACTCCTTATTCAATTGGCAAAATGTTAAAAAATATTCCTTTGATCGGCAAAATGCCATTATTCGGACAAGTAAACAGGTTTAAGAAATATCAGGTTGTACTCCAGCAAAGCGAAGAAGATTGTGGGGCAGCTTGTTTGGCTTCTATCGCCAAATATTACGGACAGAATTTTACAATTAGCCGCTTGCGAGAATTTGCCGGTACCGGTCAAAAGGGAACGACTTTACTGGGTTTGAAACAGGGGGCTGAGGCGATCGGCTTTAATGCTCGATCGGTGCGAGCAGCCGCTGCTATTTTAGATAAAATTGATGAAGCACCTTTGCCGGCCATTATTCACTGGAGCGGGTATCATTGGGTTGTTTTGTACGGAAAACAGGGCAATAAATATGCGATCGCAGATCCCGCCATTGGTCTGCGCTATGTTTCTAAAGAAGAATTAGCAGCGGGTTGGACAGATTGGCTGTGCTTGCTAGTAGACCCAGATCCAGAGCGGTTTTTTGCGGAAGCAGACGGTCAACCGCCCGCCAATTCCTTACAAAAATGGATGCGCCGGGTTGGGATTTACCGCCACATTTTAATCGAAGCACTGTTGATGAATGTGGTGTTGGGTTTGCTGTCGATTTCGTCGCCTTTTTTAGTTCAACTGCTCACCGACGACATCCTGGTGCGGGGCGACACGCAACTTTTGGCAAGTGTGGCGATCGCAGTTATAATTATGAATTTTTTTAGCAGCAGTTTAGGATTGGTTGAGTCAAACTTAATTGCTCAATTTTCCCAGCGTTTAGAGTTAGGATTGGTGATGGAGTTTGGGCGCAAATTTCTGCGCTTGCCTTTGAGCTTTTACGAAACCAGACGCAGCGGCGAAATCGTCAGTAGATTACAAGATATCCAAGAAATAAATAAATTAGTTTCTCAAGTAGCTATCAGCTTGCCCAGTCAATTTTTTATAGCGGTAGTTTCTTTTATTTTTATGTTATTTTACAGCACGCAACTAACGTTGGCTGCAACAGCGATCGCTCTATTGATGACTGCATCTACAGTTGTGTTTCTGCCCGCACTGCAGCAAAAAACGCGGTCTCTCTTTGTGCTGGAAGCAGAAACTCAAGGCGTTTTAGTCGAAACGTTTAAAGGTGCGTTGACTGTAAAAACTACTAGCAGCGCCCAGCAACTTTGGGAGGAATTTCAAAGCCGCTTTGGTCGCTTAGCAAATCTAACTTTCCGCACTACACAAATTGGCATTCTCAATAATATTTTGTCTGGTTTTATTGCTTCTGCGGGTGGCATGACTTTGCTGTGGTTGGGCAGCGGTTTGGTGATTGACAAGGTATTGAGTATCGGTCAGTTGCTGGCGTTTATTAGTATGAATCAAAACGTTACTACTTGGGTGACTTCTTTAGTCGGATTTAGTGATG
>NZ_JBARVX010000168.1:0-34071 GCF_049646505.1 Microcoleus sp. | reverse complement strand
TGCTGTTGAGGGAATGGAATCGGGCCATATATGGATAGACACTTCAACAACCGATTACCATAATACCAAATATATAGCCAGTGTTGCCGCTGGAAAAGGGATTTTTAGCTTAGAAGCCCCAGTCAGTAATTTATCGCACATGGGAGTAGATTTTGCTAATGTTAGTTTTTATGTAGGAGGAGATCAAGCAGGATATGATATCGTTGAAGAAATTTTCAATACAATGGGGAAAATTTCATTTTATGTCGGCGATATTGGTGTCGCCCAAACCGTAAAATTACTGACTAATTTACTGTTTTATACAGCGATGGTAGTTCTGGGAGAAGTCTTGATCATTGCCAAAACAACAGGAATTCCCCTAGCATGGATGTGGGATTTTATTAAAGCATCCAAAGGTAACAGTTTTGTCACAGAGCAAGTCGCTCCATTTATATTTGATGGCAGTTACGACAGTTCTTGTACTTTAGAGATTACAGTCAAGGATACAGATTTAACAGTAAAATTAGCTGACGAACTCAACGTTCCTTTGCCATTAGGCAGAATAATTGAAGAAAGATATCGGCAAGCCGGAGTCAAATACAAGGCCCATGACAATCACGTCATCGTCACCCAATTAATTGAAGAAGAAAACAATCTGGATTTAAGACTCCCAGGGTTTGTTGCTCCCTCTAAATATGGAGCCAATCCCAATTATATCCGTCCAGAGGAATATGTAGAAGATAAATATGGGCGAATCAAACCTTGGCCATACCAACAAAATTATCAACCGCCGACAGCTAAGTTAAAAGAGAGTTTAACAGAGATCGCTCAATCTCTAACTGATTTTATGGCTTATGTTAATTATGTTAGCTTACAAGAAGCCTATATGTTAGGGGAAAAAATGGGATTACAAAAAAAACTCTTGAAAGAAGTGGTAAAATGGAGTTGTGGGACGAGTTGGGTTTTCGACAACGAGGACTCTTTCTCCCCCGATCGGAGTATTTTAAAGAAAATCAAAGCTTATCACTTCAGTGAAAAAGCTAGAATTGCAACAGTGGAAAAAATCTTATCAGTTTTGTAGGCAAAAAAAACGCGGAAAGGAATGATGAAACCCAACAACTTGCAAACTAAAAATTCAGCCAGTAAGGAAGCAATTCAAAAGGTTTTGCGTTTATCTTACGATCCTCAATCTCTACAAGATTATTACAACACATGGGCGGCAAAATACAACGATGATGTCTCAAAAGAACGCTATCAAGGGCCGGCATATATTGTTCAATATTTTTCCGCTCTTCACAGTCAAGAAATGGACCTAAACCCTAGAGCCTCAGATATAAAAATCCTAGATGCTGGATGTGGAACTGGTTTAGTGGGTATGGCCCTTCACCAAAAAGGTTATCGCAATATTGATGGATTCGACTTATCCCCAAAAATGGTTGAGGAAACTAGAAAGCTTAACGTCTACAACAACCTAATAGCAGGGTGTGACATGACGAAGAAAATACCGGCCTACAAAGATAACCAGTATGATGCTACTATCTGCTGCGGTGTTTTTACTACAGGTCACGTCCCGCCAAGTTCATTAAAAGAACTGATCAGGATTACTAGATCGGGAGGCTTAGTTGTGGTTAGTACCAGAAAGAGTTACTACGATACTAGCGATTTCCAAAGCACTTGCGTGAGCTTACAGCAGGAAAACACAGTCAAACTGGTTAGCTCAGTTATGGACTCTCCCTATCTTGAGGAAGAAAATGCTCATTACTGGGCTTTTGTTGTTGGCTATAGCGCTTCTCAATTAGATGAAGTCCAAATCATAAAATGATCTCAAAAGTGCCCCCAGATCCCCAGATCTCCCCTGCCGTGCGCGGGTGGGAGGGGGATTTAGGGGGATCGAGGAAATTAGGTACTTTTTCTCTTGATTAAAATGAACTTATGAACAGCCTACCCATCATATCTTTATCAAACTTGGATCGAGATTCCTCGAACGAAGGAGAAATCAATAAACTGTATCGTGCTTGCTACGAATATGGTTTTTTTTACTTAAATGAACACGGAATTTCCCAAGCTGCGGTAGATAACGCGATTAAGGTATCTAGAAAGTTTTTTGAATTGCCCGAAGCAGTGAAACTCAACTACCGACAAGAAATCCAGAAAGTTTACCCCAAAACCTCTAGGGGTTACATTCCTTTTTCTGGGGAATTTTTAAATCAAGAAACAGGATTTGATTCTAAAGAAGTTTTCGATTTAGGTTTAGAAAAGCCGCGATCGGAAAAACCGTTTACAGGTCCGACAATTATCCCTGACGAGACAGTTTCCCCTGGTTTTGCCACCACTCATTTTTACCTACAAAATGAAATAATGACCAAAGTTGTTCCTAAATTATTAAAAGCAATTGCTTTAGCTTTGGGATTAGAAAAAACCTGGTTTAATGAGTATTTTACAGAACCCATTTTAATTCAGCGAAGCATTTATTATCCGGCGGGTATAGGTAGGGCAGGCAAACATACTGATGGGGGAATTTTTACAGTTTTAATTCAAGAATACTTTTCCAATCCTTCTTTAAGAGTTTATGCCAAAGAAGCATGGATAGATGCTACCTGTATGAAAGATGCGTTTGTGATTAATTTAGGGGATATGTTACAATTCTGGACAAAAGGTTTATTTGTCAGCACGCCCCATGAAGTCATTCATAATACTTCAGCTAGCCGAATATCAATACCATTTTTTGTCTATCCCAATATTGATACAATAATTCAACCGTTTGGGACAGAGGAAAAAATTAGTTCTCAGGAAATGATGCTGAAAAACTTTGAATCGATTTGGGAAACTTATGAAGGCGCTGGTAGGGCTAAAGAATTAAAATAATTTTTGCAGATAACGAGTAGTGGAAAGCAAGCATGAAACAATTAATGAATGCCGTTATTCTCACCGGATATGGAGGGCTAGAAAAACTGGTCTATACGCAAGTCTCATTACCCACACTCCAGCCGGGAGAAGTCTTGATTAAAGTGGGAGCTTGTTCTGTCAATAACACAGATATAAATACTCGGACAGGATGGTATGGAGCCGATGAAGGTTTTCAAGAAATTCTCAAAAATACTAAACAAAATGACGATAAAAAATCTACAAGCTGGTCTCAGAGTGGCCTAGAATTCCCCAGAATTCAAGGTGCTGATATAGTGGGTAAAGTTGTAGAACTTGGAGATAATGTTAACCCAGAAATTCTCAATAAAAGGGTGATTGTCGATCCGTGGATTAGGAAAGAAAGACTGGAAAAATATCAATATGTTGGCAGTGAAGTGAATGGAGGTTTTGCCGAATATGTTGCTATTCCGGCAAGCAATGTTTACCCAATTAATTCATTGCTGTCAGATGTTGAGTTAGCCACTGTACCTTGTTCCTATTCTACGGCAGAAAATCTTTTGACAAAAGGCAGGGTTAATGCTAAAGATATTGTATTAATTATGGGAGCTTCTGGCGGTGTCGGGAGTTCTGCTGTTCAGTTAGCTAAAATTAGAGGGGCAACAGTTATTGCGATTGTTGGGCCTAATAAAGAGCATTTGGCTGAGGAATTAGGTGCAGATTACGTCTATTGTCGAGACGATCGCTTATTATCTAATTTGGCTCGACATCAGGTGACTGTTGGCGTTGATGTGGTGGGAGGCGAGTATTTTAATATTATATTCAAAACCCTGGGAGTTGGGGGAAGATATGTGACAGCCGGAGCGATCGCCTCTCCAATGGTTTCCTTTGATTTGCGGGATTTAATTTACAAAGATATAGAAGCGATCGGAGCCACCCGCTTTCAACCAGACGTGTTTCAGCGCTTGCTAAAATATATCGAACAAAGTCTGCTAAAACCCCGAGTGGCTAAAGTTTTTCCTCTTTCTCAAATCAAGGAAGCTCAAATCTTTTTTCAAAGCAAAAGTTTTTTTGGTAAAATTGTGATTGTGCCCGGTGAAGCCGCGATCGCCAACAGTTAAATTATGTTCGAGCCAAATTCAAACAAACAATGAATAATAGATCGAGCAGCTTACCCGAACTCTTTCAAATACAAGCACAAAAAACCCCAGAGCAAGTTGCTATTGTAGATCGGCGAAATTCACTGACCTATCAAGAACTAGATCGGTTAACAAATAATTTAGCAAGTTACCTTCAAAAACAAGGAGTTACTTCCAATCAACCTGTAGGCGTTTTCCTAGACAAATCTAGCGAATATATTATTGCCTGTCTAGCTATTTTGAAAGCGGGTGGAGCTTATATGCCACTAGAATTACAATATCCAGATGCTCTTATAGCCAAGACGATCGCCGATGCTAAACCTAGTTTAATTATTACCAAGGGCGAATATTCCCCAAGATTAAATAATCAACTTTCTCTAAATATTTTACCGATAGATGTAGAAACTAACTGGAATTTACCTCCTCTACAAACCCCAACATTTTCATCAATATCCCCTCAAGATATCGCTCATATCGTCTACACATCAGGGACTACAGGAGAACCGAAAGGCATATTGTTAAGCCATCAGGCACGTCTGGGTGGTGAGTTAAGACGAGACCGAATTAGTCTATGTAAATCCGGCGATCGCTTGGCCTATAACGTATTTTTTCAATGGGAAATATGGAGACCTTTAATTAGAGGGGCAACCTGCTACATTATGGCCGATGAAATTATTTGCAATCGCCAGCTCTTTTTAGATTTCATCGCTGAAAATCAAATTACAGAAATCACCGTATCTCCTTCCTTAATTCAAACTATACTTGACACAATTGAACCAAATTTATTTACCTCAAAATTAGCCAATTTAGAAGTTATTTGGTTGACGGGTGAAGCCGTCAACCAAAAACTCAAACATCAATTAATAGAAAGATTACCCTCTACTAGCCTCATCAATTACTACGGGCTAAGTGAATGTTTTACGATTGCTGTAGACGAGCTGCGAGATAGCGAAGATTTGCCATCAGGATTCTGCGTTGTCGGAACTCCCTTCCCAGAAGATGAAATCATTTTGTTATGTGAAAATCAACAGCAAGTTTCGCCAGGAAATCAGGGAGAAATGTATCTCCGTAGCCCCTATATGTTTGAAGAATATTTGCATAAACCTCATCTGACTGCTGAATGTTTTGTTAACATTAACGGCAAACGTTTTTTCCGGACGGGAGATTTAGCCGTTATTTTACCCAGTGGGAAACTGGAAATTAGGGGTCGCTGTAATTATTGGGTGAGTCTGCGGGGATATAATATTTCCCTAGCAGGAATTGAACACACTTTATTAGAACGCCCAGAAATCAAAAGCTGTGTAGTTATTCTTCCGGGAGAAGCAGAGGAAGACAAAAGACTGATCGCCTATTTCGTGCCTCAAAACCAAGCTAACAACCCTCAACAAATTGGGCAGCTCAAATCCAAATTACGCCATCACTTGCAAGATCGTTTACCCCCTTATATGCTCCCGGCGGCGTTTGTGGTACTCGATAAAATTCCGCTGACACCGATGGGTAAATTAGACCGCCGCCAACTACCAGTTCCAGATAAGTTTCGCCCAGAACTAGCGGTACCCTTAGTCAAATCCCAATCTGACACCCAGAAACTGATTGCTCAGATTTGGCAAAACTTGCTTCAGTTAGAGGAGATAGGAATTTATGACAATTTCTTTGATTTGGGTGGTAATTCCTTACTGCTAATCCGGGTTCACAAAGAATTGAGCAACATCGTTGAAACCGATCTACCCATCACCGCATTATTTCAATACCCCACCCTATTTACTCTCGCTCAACACTTGGAACAACAGCAGACAGGAAAACCCGCCGTTAAGCATCATCAGCTCAAAAGTAAACGCACTCAACATCCCTGTGATATCGCTATTATTGGGATGTCTTGTCGGTTTCCTGGGGCCAACAATATTGATGCTTTCTGGAACAATTTGCGAGACGGAGTAGAATCAATAACCTTCTTTAGCGATGAAGAAATCGAGCTAAAAAACTCAAATTGGGTCGAGCATCCTAACTATGTGAAAGCAAGTCCGATTTTGCCAGATATTGACTTGTTTGATGCCCAATTCTTCGGCTACAGCGATAAAGAAGCGGAACTAATAGACCCCCAACAGCGATTTTTCCTTGAATGTGCCTGGGAAGCTCTCGAAAGTGCTGGCTACAATCCAGAAAATTACCAGGGTTTGGTGGGAGTTTATGGAGGTTCTAGTCCTAGTACCTATCTGATTAACAACGTATCTCCTAGCTTAGGATTTTCTGCCGATCGCCCTTTGCTTACCCATTGTTTATTCAGGGGTGCTAGCGATATCTATGCCGATCTGGGCAATGGGGGAGATTATTTACCCATGCGTGTCTCCTACAAATTGAACTTAACCGGACCGAGTATTAATGTTCAAACTGCCTGTTCGACTTCACTGGTTGCGGTTCATTTAGCTTGTCAAAGTTTACGCAATGGTGAATCTGACTTAGCTCTAGCCGGAGGCGTTTCTATATTCGTTCCCCACAAAAGCGGCTATCTCTACCAAGAAGGAATGATGTTATCTCCCGATGGTCACTGTCGGGCTTTTGACGCTCGATCTCAAGGCACTTTATTTGGCAGTGGAGTCGGAATAGTTGTTTTGAAACGGTTAGATGAAGCGATCGCTTCTGGAGACAATATTTATGCGGTCATCAAAGGGTCAGCAATTAACAATGATGGGGCAGCAAAAGTCAGTTACACAGCTCCTAGCGTAGACGGACAGATAGCCGCCATTTCTGAAGCCTTGGCTGTGGCTGAAATTGATGCCAGGACAGTTAGTTATGTAGAGGCTCACGGTACAGGAACACCTCTAGGAGACCCAGTGGAAATTGCTGCTTTAACAACAGCATTTCGACAAAGTACGAGCAGTCAGGATCGTAATTTTTGTGCAATTGGCTCCGTCAAAACTAATATCGGGCATTTAGATGTGACCGCAGGTGTAGCAGGTCTGATCAAGACCGTATTGGCCCTGCACAATCAAGCCATACCACCGAGCTTGCACTTTCAACAACCGAATCCCAATATTGACTTCCCCAATACTCCCTTTTATGTCAACACAGTGCTTAGAGAGTGGCAAACAAATGGAACACCTCGCCGTGCTGGAGTCAGTTCTTTTGGTATGGGCGGAACTAATGCCCATGTTGTGCTAGAAGCAGCCCCGATTCAAGTCAAAAACGCAGAATTTTTAGAGCGTCCATTGCATTTATTAACGCTATCAGCAAAAACGGAAAAAGCGCTGGCAGAATTAGTCAGTAGTTATCACAATTATCTCGAAACTCATCCAGAAGCTGAAATTGCCGATATCTGTTTCACTGCTAATACTGGACGCCAGCACTTTAGCCATCGTTTGGCAGTGATTGCTGGCTCTACCAAGGAACTTCTGGAACAGTTGAAAACCTGGGTCAAGCCTCGGGCTGTCAATGATAGTCAGGAAACCCCAAAAATTGATTCTATCAAAGCAGCTTCTCCGAAGAAAATTGCCTTTCTCTTTACTGGACAAGGTTCTCAGTATGTGAACATGGGTCGTCAACTCTACGAAACTCAACCCATTTTCCGCAAACACTTAGAAACCTGCGATCGCCTCCTCCGTTCTTACCTAGATGTCCCTCTATTAGAGGTTCTGTATCCCGACTTATTTAACCAGAAACTAGAAACAGAATCAGCCTCACTCATCGACCAAACAGCCTATACTCAACCTGCCATCTTTGCGATCGAATATGCTCTAGCTCAATTGTGGAAATCCTGGGGGATAGAACCCGATGTAGTGATCGGTCATAGCATTGGGGAATATGTGGCTGCTTGTGTTGCTGGTATCTTGAGTTTAGAAGACGGACTGAAACTCATTTCTCAACGAGGCAAATTGATGCAATCTTTACCGCAAGATGGAGAGATGGTATCGGTATTGCTTTCAGAAGCAGAAGCGATCGCAGCGATTCAACAATATAGCCCGGACGTTTCCATTGCCGCGATTAATAGCCCCCAAAGTATTGTCATTTCTGGAAAGCGATCGGCAATTAACGCAATTTCTACCCACCTAGAAGCTAAGGGAATCAAAACCAAAAAATTAACCGTTTCCCACGCTTTTCACTCGCCATTGATGGAACCTATATTAGCAGAATTTGAACGGGTTTTGCAACAGGTAAAATTTAACTTACCCCAGATAAAACTCGTCAGCAATCTTACAGGAAAACTGGCAACAGAAGAGATAGCCACGAGCGAATATTGGTGTCTTCACCTTCGACAACCTGTAAGATTTATGGCGAGTATGGAATATTTGAAACAGCAAGGTATAGATGTCTTAGTAGAGATTGGAGCTCAACCAATTTTATTGGGAATGGGTCGTCAATGTCTCCTTGATCGTCAAGGCTTATGGCTACCCAGTTTGCGCCAAGGACAACAAGATTGGCAACAAATATTAAACAGTTTGGCAGAACTCTACCGACAGGGTGTTCCAGTAGATTGGCTCGGTTTTGATCGAGATTTTCAACGTCATCGCATTCCCTTACCCACTTATCCTTTTCAACGACAACGTTATTGGGTATGTCCGGGAGATGAGTCAATGAGAATACCTGTGCCTTCAACATCCCCAGGAGCGATCGCCCCAAAAGATATTGCCAAAAGCAAGCCATTGCGATCGGGCAAAAAGCCGGATATTGCTGATTGGTTTTACATTCCATCTTGGAAACGCTCTATTCCCCCCAATTATCAACCAGGTAAAAATATTATCGAGTCTAACACTCTAGTCTTTATCGATGAGTGCGAATTGAGAGAAGAACTAGCAAAATTATTAGAAATCCAGGGTAGTGAAGTGGTTAAAGTCGGTCGCAGTTCGGAGTTTACCAAACACAGCGATCGCCTTTATACGATTAATCCTACCCAAGCCGATGACTACCATACCCTACTCAAAGAACTGAAAGCACTCAATCAATCCCCCACTAGAATTATTCATCTGTGGAGCGTCACCCCAACAACTACACAAACAGAAATAGGAATAGAAACTTTTGCCGCCTTCCAGGATATAGGTTTATACAGCCTGATTTTTCTGGCGCAAGCATTGGATAAACTGAATTTTATCAATCCACTTCAACTAACCGTTGTCTCCAACAATATGCAGGATGTGAACTCGGAGGAAATATTATCTCCTGAGAAAGCAACTTTGCTAGCAGCTTGTAAAGTCATTGGTCAAGAATACCCCAATATAAACTGTCGCAGTATTGATTTCGTTCTTCCCCTACCAGAAAAGCAGCAGCTTCGGAAAATCCTAGCCCAACTCTTGGCAGAAATATCAGCAGAGTCCGAAGATTTAACCGTCGCTTACCGGGGTCAACATCGTTGGGTGCAAATTTTTGAACCTGTAAGATTAGAAAAACCTCAAGCAGAGGCATTACCCTTAAAAGCAGGAGGAGTTTATCTGATTGTCGGTGGGATGGGAGCAATTGGAACCGAGATAGCAGAATACTTAGCTTATAAGGTACGTGCCAAACTAATCTTAACCGGACGTTCCGTATTTCCCGATCGCAATGATTGGTCTCAATGGCTGGCTAACCACGATACAGAAGATAAGATTAGTCGCAAAATCCAGAAATTGCAAGCAATGGAAGCGATGGGAGCCGAAGTTCTCGTGCTGAGTGCTGATGTAGCTAATCAGCAACAAATGGAGGAGGCGATCGCTCGATCCGAAACTCGCTTTGGCCAAATCAATGGAGTCATCCATAGTGTTTTGGTTACGGGAGACAAGTCGATCGCACAAATCCGTAGAATTGATTGCGAACGTCACTTCCAGGGAAAAGTAAAAGGAACGATAGTCTTATCAAAAGTTTTGCAAAACAAACACCTTGACTTTTGTTTATTAATATCCTCTATAGCATCAGTGTTAGGAGGTCTAGATGAAGTTGCTTACTCAGCCGCTAATTTATTTATCGATGCCTTCGTTCGCCAGCACAACAAAACCCATTCCATTCCCTGGCTGAGTGTGAACTGGGAAGAAATGAACCTCGCTCATTATCGAATTGGAGCAACGGTGGCAGAATTTGTCATAACCCCAGAAGATGGTATTCAAGCCTTTGAGAGGATTTTATCCACTCAGGAACTTAGTCAAATAATTCTCTCCAGTGGAGATTTACAAGTTCGCATCGAGCAATGGGTCAAACTAAAATCTGTCAAACAAAAAAATAACTCCAATCAACAAGTCTCATCTCCGCCGATTGAATTGCGTCAGCAATTAAAGACGCTTCCGATCGCAGAGAGTCAAGCTCTTTTGGTGGCCCACGTTCACATAGAGATCGCTAAGGTACTGGGGATTAGCTCGCCCGAACAAATAGAGTGGGAACAAAACTTGATGGATTTGGGATTAGACTCTTTGATGTCTATTGAGTTGAGAAACTCTCTGCAATTGAGTCTGGGTTTTTCTTTGCCTTCTACTTTGTTCTTTGAGTATCCAACTTTAGCCGCAATTATTAGTTATTTGCAGGGGGAAGTTCTTGCCTTTGAGGACTCAGCCAGTTTAACCGCAGCGTCGGTCAAACCTGACCGAGTTGGAGATGACTCCTATCGTTCTACATTAGTTCCTATTCAACCTAATGGTTCCAAACCTCCCTTATTCTTTGTTCCTGGAGTCTTTGGCAACATCTTTGATATCTATCCCTTGGCACGACACTTAGATCCAGAACAACCAGTTTATGGTTTGCGATCGCTCGGTTTAGATGAGGGCGAAAAACCATTAACCAGAATAGCAGACATAGCAGCCCATCACATCAAAGCCTTACAAACCGTTCAAGATCGGGGGCCATACTTTTTGGGCGGTCATTCTTTCGGAGGGAAAGTCGCTTTTGAGATAGCTCAACAGTTACAAAAACAGGGACAGAAGGTATCTTTACTGGCTATTATAGATTGTTTGGGGACAAATCCTGAAAAATATCAAGATTTTTCTGAGTGGGACAATACAAAACTCATTGTGGATCTGAGTCGCTTTTATGAAGGTTCTTTAGGACAGGAGTTAAATTTGTCTGGTGAGACACTTCAATCTCTTCCAGAAGAGAGTCGGTTAGATTATTTTCTAGAAAGATTAAGAATAGCTGGACTGAATTTAAGCCCAGGTGAGATCGAACGAATTTTTCAAGTTTACAAAGCTAATATTCAAGCCGATGTTGACTATGTACCACAGGAAAATTACCCAACTTCAATTACTTTCTTCCGAGCTCTGGAAACGGGTTTATTTGAGGCTACTCTCGGCGAAGCAAAAATACTGGACGACTCAACTTGGGGCTGGAGTAAAATTTCTGCAAAACCTGTTATAATTCACAAAGTTGCAGGTAACCATTTCACAATGCTGCGAGAACCACACGTTCAATTTCTAGCTGAAAAGCTTACAACTTCATAAACCATGAAAAAAATCTTAGCTTTATGGGCAACGGTTCGCTCAACTTCCACTGCCTTTGAGATGATGATGCGCCAAAGAGGTGATTTTCTGGCTTTTCACGAACCCTTTGGATTATCTTATTACAACTCCCAAGAGCGTCGCAATACCAATCGTTATCCAGAAATAGAACTCAATCCTGAATATAATTACCAAAAAACATGGCAAAAATTACGACAGCAAGCCGACTCCCAGGCTATTTTCATCAAAGACATGGCTTACTATGTCATTCACCTAGCTGAAGGAGAATTTTTGTCCGCATTTGAAAATACTTTTCTTTTGCGTCATCCCGCTAAAATGCTCCCATCACTTTACGATCTGTGGCCTGACTTTACCTTAGAAGAAACAGGTTATGCCGAACTATATAATCTGTTTGAAATAGCTAAAAAAATTAGGGGAAAAGTCCCAGTGGTAATCGACTCGGACGATCTGGTACAAAAACCAGAAGCAACCGTTAAAGCCTACTGCGATGCAGTTAATATACCGTTCATAAAAGAAGCCCTAGAATGGGAAGCAAAGCAGCGCCCTGAAATGACCCATTGGGACGGAGGAAATTGGTTAACTGAAGTAATCTCTAGTAGGGGGTTTCAGCAGCCAAAGAAAAAGAACTATGTGGCAGTGGAAGATAATGAACATTTACAACGGGCTTATCAATTTTGTTTGCCCTATTACGAAAAGCTTCAGGAACATAAGCTGCCCATTGCTTAAAATTAGTGTCGTTTAGTCATAAAATGGTCTCAAACATCAAAATCTCTCGAATTTCTGTCTATCAAGTCACCTTACCCCTAGAGCATCCATATCGGCTATCAGGAGGTCGGTTGTATTTTGACAAACTCGATTCTACTATAGTGGCGATTGATACTGATGAAGGCATCCGAGGCTGGGGAGAAGGATGTCCTTGGGGTTCCACTTATTTACCGGCTTTTGCCAAGGGTGTGAGGGCGGGAATTGAGGAACTAGCACCTCAACTCCTCGGACTCGATCCCAGACGTACCGATTCTATCTATCGGACTATGGATATTGCCCTACCCGGTCATCCTTACATTAAATCAGCTCTGGATATGGCTTGTTGGGATATTCTGGGTAAAGCGACGGGGTTACCCCTTTGCGAATTGTTTGGTGGTCGATTAAACCAACCCATTATCATCCAAAATTCCGTTCCCACTGGCACTCCGGAAGAAATGATTGAATCTATTGCCAGAGGTCAACAAAAAGGCTACACTATCCATACTTGTAAGATTGGAGCAGATGTGGCTAAAGACATTGAAAGAATCAAAGCCGTCAGTTCTTATTTATCGGCAAATGAAAGTGCTACCTTCGATGTTAATCGAGCTTGGTTGGTGGATGAAGCCATGCGGGTGATGAACGCAGTAACCGACAATATTATCTATTTTGAACAACCTTGTGAAACTTACGAGGAGTGTCTCCAAGTTCGTCGAGTTACGTCTCATCCTATTATCCTTGATGAATGCATTCAGCGCTATGGCGATATTGTCCGCGCTAATGCCGATCGGGCTTGTGAGGCTATTGGCCTTAAGATTGGTCGTGTGGGCGGATTAACTAAGGCCAAGCGCATCCGAGATTTTTGTGTGGAAACGGGTATCCGAATGAATATTGAAGAGACTGGAGGGAGTATAATCGCAGATACAGGAGCCGTGCATCTGGCTCAAGCAACTCCAGAAACTCATTTGCGAGCAACTTGGTTGTGCCATGATATGCTGACTATTGACACGGCTACAGGTGGAGCCAGAAATCAAGGGGGTAAAACTTATGCTCCAGAAACTCCGGGGTTAGGTGTGGAGCCAAAACTTGATGTTTTGGGTGAGGCGATCGCTGTGTATGAATAGATGGCAACAGGCGAAAAGTATTTATTGATAACACTTTGTATATTTGGAGAAAACTATGAGCGATCGAGACTATCAAAAATATCGTGAAAAAACCTTAAAAGGTTCGCGAATAACAACTCTTGTCCAACATTTTGAAAACGTAGCACTAGGAATTAGCCAAGTGCCAAAGCTACCGATAGAAGCTAATTTAGATTTCCTTTCTCAAGACAACGAGATTCTAGAATATCACAAGTTATTTCAGAAAAATATGGGATGCTTTTATCGCCATTATTGTGCCAGCGTTCCCTTTATCCTGGAAGAATTATGTCGTCTAGGATTAGGTCTATGCAGAGTAGCTAAATATTTAGCAAGCGATCGGAAGGATTACTTTACTTATTATGCAACAAGTGATGCAGATGCTACGCCAGCCCGAACAATAGCGGATTATTCTAATGGTTTAATCAGAACTTTTACTGACTCTCCTAATCTCGCGAATAAAAATGAATTCTATCGCTTGTGCAATCCAGAATATTCAAAGTTTTATCATGGCTGTTTTGTTGATATCACACCTGAATATATTGCTTCTCAACCGAGTTTGCATTTATACAAAAATGGATTCGATTTTATCTATACTTCTGTGACATTCCAGTTTTATCATGCTGACCGAATAGAACAAATCAAATATCTAATTAAATTGCTTAAAGAAGATGGCCTAGTGATTTTTCTGGAAAAACTGAAACAGCCAGATATAGAGGAGTATAAAAGACGTGAAGAAATAAAAGACAAATATTTTAAGAATCATTATTTTTCTGAGGAGGAGATATCCTGGAAGGATTCGACTTTTCTTAAGAATGGTTTGGAGACTGGCCAGGTTGATTTTGAGACGGCTGTTAGTGCTATAAAAAAATATTTTAAATTTGTATATTTAATCTGGAATAGTACAAATTTTTACGAATTCGTTGCTTCCAATAATGAATCAGTGATTCAGGCATATATCTCACTACTCCCTAAACCTTATGTTCCCGCTTTATTTTGCTTTGAAGAAAATATGGTTAGACTTCTTTAAATCATTTCATTTTGAAGAACAATAACTATCTATAGCGCCTCTAAATCAATTGTACTGGATGGGGCCCAATACTTCTCGGAAGCGTGATATCGATCCTTAACCGAGAAGTATTGACTTACGGTTCGCTCATTTTTAAAAAAGTACAAAAGATGGCAAGTCAATCCTCTCTTCCGGACTAGAAAAAAACAGAGCGTTTATTCAAAAATGGTAGGAGAGTTAACGGCAGAGAGAGTTTTCTTAAAAACTCCAGATGCAGTTGACCGGCTTTGAGTGTACACTAGAGGATTATCTTAATAAAATAACGAGTCAAAAGCCTGGGTATTGTAGCTCAAACCTTTGTAGTATAGGTGGGGGATAGGGATGAACAACAACGAAGAATTCAACACCGAAAGAGTAGATGACATACCTGTATTACTAGCGATATTGGAGCGGATGGGAATCCAAAAGCTACTGGACAAACACTTCATTACTCATGGGAATTGGCAAGGAATAAGCCTGGGATGGTTAGCGGTAGTATGGTTGAGTTACATTTTATCACAAGCAGACCATCGATTAAGCCACGTTCAGTCTTGGGTAGAAAATCGGTTAGAGACCTTAAGTATTTGTACCGGGACGGCTATCAGAGCCTTAGATTTAAGTGATGACCGATTACAAGCGGTATTGCGATACCTAAGTGACTCCGAGGTTTGGCAAAAATTTGAGCAAGAACTGGGTGCCAACCTATTAGAAGTCTATGACTTAAAAGCCGAGCGAGTCCGCCTAGATAGTACAAGTGCCTCTTCATACTGTGGAGTGAATGAACAAGGATTATTTCAATACGGGTATAGTAAAGATCATCGACCAGATTTAGCCCAAGTTAAAGTGATGCTGGCCACTATAGATCCTTTGGGAATGCCAGTGGCCACTGAAATAGTAGCGGGAAACAAAGCTGACGATCCCTTGTACTGTCCCGCTATTACCCGAGTCAGAGCAACCCTGAAAAAAACTGGACTATTGTATGTGGGCGACTCTAAGATGGGGGCAATACAGACCCGGGGGTTTATTCAGGAAAAGGGAGATTATTATCTAGTTCCCTTGAGCGCCACTCAAATTCCCGAATCCGTTCTAAAATATTTAGATGAGCGAGAACAGAAAGGTCAAGAATTAACAGCGGTTTATAGAGATTTGGACGAGGGTTTGCCGACTAAAATAGCCGAAGCCTTTGAAATAGAAGTCAACCAGACAATAGAGGTAGAAGGAAAAGAAATAACCTGGAAAGAGCCGATTTTCCCGCGTATCGCCATCTCTCTGTGAAAGACACGCACAATTGCGTTTAGTATTCTTCAAGTTCCACAAATCCTCTGTTCGAGTCAGCATTCTCAGCAAACTAAGGTAGCGCATATGACACAACAGCACCCGCCAGCACCTCGTCCGCCCGTACCCGGAGCACCCCCACCCCCAGGGCTGCCCCGCCCTCCAGCCCCAGGCATTCCCAGAGCAGCAGGAATGCCACCAGCACCGCCGCCGCCGGCACCAGCACCGCCGCCTGCTGCAGCGCCCCAATCCTTGGCCACACCTAAAAACCCGAACTCTAGCAGTGGCGGAACTCCGAGTTTGAAAGAGCTAGTCATCCGAGCCAAAGAAGAAGGAGTATCCGACCTTCACCTCGGAGTAAACGAATTCCCTCGCTTCCGCACGCGCGGCGAAATTGCCGACATCGGCTATCCACAGACAGATTTAGATACGTTTTTTGGCTGGCTTCGCGAGTGCATGAGCGATGAAGAAATAGAAATTTTCCAAAAAACCCTAGACTTTGACGGCGCTTTCGACTTCGGCTTTGTCCGCATCCGGATCAGTTGCATGGACTCCTTGGCAGGCCCGGCGATGGTGCTGCGGCTAATTCCTGCCAAAATCATGACAATGGAGGAATTGAAGCTGCCAGATGTCTTTAAGAAAATATGCGGCTACCACAAAGGACTGATTTTGGTGACGGGCCCGACAGGTTCGGGTAAGTCTACCACGTTGGCCGCGATGATCGACTACATCAATAAGAATAAAGCTTACAATATCATCACGATCGAAGACCCGGTAGAATTCGTACACGAAAGCAAAAAATCCTTGATCAAGCACCGGGAAGTCGGCAGGCACACCCTCAAGTTTATGAATGCTCTCAAAGGCGCTCTGCGACAAGACCCGGATATGCTGCTAGTCGGAGAAATTCGGGACAGAGAGACGGTGGAAATCGCCCTCAAAGCCTCTCAAACCGGTCACTTAGTTGCAGGAACCCTGCACACGAACAGTGCGATTAAAACCCTGAACCGGATTCTGGATATGTTCGCGGCGGAAGAACAAGAGGCCATACGGGTATCAATTTCCGAATCCCTAGTAGCGATTATTGCTCAACTGCTGTGCAAAACCACAGACGGCAAGCGGGCAGCTTTCCACGACGTTCTGATCAATACCGACGTGGTTAAGGAATACATTCTGAAGGGGCAGAATGAGGAAATTAATCAAATCATGATCAAAGATACTTATGAAGGCATGACGACGATGAATAAGTCGCTCTACGGTCTTTATCAAGAAGGCCGGATTACTGAAGAGCTTTGTGTAGAAAACTCGCCGGCTCCGAACGAAATGGCTCAGATGCTCCGAGGTCGAGTCTAAATAGTTGACAGTTGACAGTTGACAGTTGACAGTTGACAGTTGACAACGAGGTTCTTAGGATGGGGATTTAAACAGTTGACAATTATCAAATGTCAATTATCAACTGTTAAACCCGCTCATAAAGGTCAATGTCAATTATCAACTGGTAAAAATCGAGTGTTAACTGTTAGCTGCTAACTGTTATTGGTGTACTTAATTGAAAGTCGATCGCCCGATTTTGCCGGAAATTTTCAAAGGCATTGCACTGTTTACACCGGGGGGAGACTTAATCTATTGCATAGACTCCCGCAAGCAAACTCAGTGGCACTTGCAGTTGTGCGTAGCTCTACAGGAAATACTCGGTTTGTCGGAACCGCCGCATTTTCTGATACCTTGCTACACGGCAACCGTTGACTGCTGGCGAGATCGGAGCGATCGACAGTTGCGGGTTGCAGCCGAGGCCTACGGGCCGGTGCTGCGACATCAAACGCTGCTGAATGCCATTTTTGGCACTGGCGACTTGGTTTGGCATCCCCGCAGCCACGAAATGTGCGAACCGATGGCAATCGCCACTTATCACCAACAATTCCCCGAACTGTGGGAAAATCACGACTTAGTTGTACAGTATCCGATCTCGGTTGGGCGATCGGACTTTGGCAGTTTCCCGATCGTACCTCCCTCCCGCTTCCAGCAATTGCAGCAGGCGCAGCCAACCAAACCAACCGCACTTACCCAACCGCCACCAACTCAAGGGTACGTTTTGCGACTGTTTGTTTCCGGCAGCAACCCCAGCACCGAACGCACCCTCGAAACATTACACCAATTCTTAGAACAATGCCTCGACCGTCCCTACACTTTAAAAGTAATTGATGTTTTAAAACATCCCGAACAAGCCGAGGCAGATCAGATTTCAGCAACACCTACTTTGATTAAAATCTGGCCGAAACCCGTGCGGCGAATTGTCGGCGAATTGAACGATGCCGAAAAAATTGTGCGGTTGCTGAGCAATTCAGAATTTTAGATTGCCGATTGCTGATTTTAGATTCAACTGCTCGATGAACATTGTATAAAGTTAAGCGGGCATTGCATTGGTGTCAACTAATGAGCGAGCTTAATGGGACATCAATCTAGTAATACCAAATCCGGGTTTGCCACCCCCTTTATCTTGTGACTCTTCTCTTCGCGATAAGAGCGCTGACGCGCCGCTTCGCGTACTGCGTCTTCGCGGTTCCATAATAAAAGGGTTGTTACCTGGATTTGGTATAAGGTGCGTCAGAGCCAAAATCCTCGGTAATCGTTGTAGAATTTCGTCTGACGCACCCTGCGAGTTAACCCTATATTATCGATCGGGAAGGCAAACATCAGGAGCGCACAAACCCGCTAAATGCACAGTTGTGACTTCCAGCGTATCCAACTCAACTCGCCGAATCACGTGATTGTTTGTATCGGCAACAAACAAATGAGACCCGATCGCGCTCAACCCCGAAGGTTCAAAAAATCGAGCCTTGACACCTCTACCGTCAGCCAAACCTGCAGTACCATCTCCAATCATCGTTATGCACGTACCGCTGCGGTGGTCGATCCGCTTAATTTTGTGATTGTAAGTATCAGCAACCCACAGATAATTTTGACTGTATTCCACACCCAAACAGTGCTGCAATCTCACATCTTCACCGCGGCCGTCTTTATCCCCAAAACCAAACAGTTCACCGCTACCGCAGACAGTACGCACCTTCGGGTCTTCATCTATACCGAGGGCGCGAATCGAACTAATTTCGCTGTCAGCAACAAACAATTCCGATCGATTCGTAGCCAGGCCGCTGGGCTGAGAAAAAGCAGATTCTGCAAGAGTCCCGTCAACACAAGATTCCCGGCCCGTACCTGCATAAGTGCCGATCGTACCAGTATCTAACTGCATCTCCCAAATTTGGTGCGAACCCGCCATAGCAATAAAAAGTCGATCGCCAACCCTTTCTAAATCCCAAGGCGAATTCAATTGCGTTTCCAAACCCTTGCCGCTGCGGGGCGCAATTTCCTGACTTTGTTCGCCAGTACCAGCAACAGTTTCCACCCGCTCAGTTGTAAAATCAATCTTTCTGAGAGCGTGATTTTCCGTATCAGCAACATAGAGAATTTGACTTTCTGCATCAAAAGCCATACCTTGAGGTGCAAAAAACTCAGCTTCTTCAAACTTACCGTCAGTCAAACCCGGTTTCCCCGTACCGATGACGTGCAGCACCTCACCTTCAGTAGAGCTGACAACAATTCGGTTGTGTCCAGAATCTGCAACAAACAAGCAAGAACCAACCAAGCTTTGTTGAACCGAGTTCGCAGGCCCCGGCAATACAGTTTCATCTACAGATTGATTGTCCTCAGTCATTTCGCCCAAAAGCGCCTCATGTTGGTGAAGCTGTTTGGCCTCCGTAGAAGTAATGGCAAATGCCAGCACTTTACCGGGAAAAGCCAGCGGGGTTGACAGAGGTTTGCGCTGTTTTTCTAAGGTGAAACGAAGTTCTTTAAAGTCGATCGCATTTTTATCTTTGTATTCAGCAATTAACTTACCAACTAACTGGTCGAGCGATTCTCTATTGCCTTCGCCAGAAACAAAGCCGACGACATAACTTTCCGGATCTATCACCATTAAAGTCGGCCAAGCGCGAACTGCGTAGCTTTGCCAAACTTTCATGCCGCTGTCTACAATTACCGGATGTTCGATATCGTAGCGGAGAATAGCTTGGCGGATATTTTCAACTTCTTTTTCGTTTTCAAATTTAGCCGAGTGCACGCCGATAACCGTGAGGGAATCTTTATATTTTTGTTCCAGGTATTTTAAGTCTGGGAGGACGTGCAAGCAGTTGATGCAGCAGTACGTCCAGAAGTCGAGGAGGACGACGCGCCCTTTTAAGGATTCAATGGATAAAGGTTTCTCGGTGTTAAGCCACGGGTACTTTACGGGGAATTCTGGTGCTCTGACGCGAGGCATGGCATCTCCTGGTAGGGTCTGAATAATTTTTACACTTCTTTAATTTAGCGGGAAGTTTGGCGGCATGGGGGAAAAGCTGGTTAAACCCGGGCTTTTGGAGACAGCCAAGATGGCTGTGCCACAAGAGGAGGGGTGAGGGGTGCGATCGTATTGCCCCACTGAATACTTTAGTCTGTAGAACTTTGGTATTCAAAATTTTACTATCTTTCTCTATGCAGCCTACCAAACTAGACCAAATTTTAGGATTAGAAATACAACGTCGTCGCATAGAGAAAGGTTGGTCACAGGAATATCTGGCAGAAGTTACAGGTCTGCACAGAACCTATATCAGCCAGCTAGAGCGAGGGCTAAAAAGTCCATCTGTTAGGGTTCTCAGCCACATTACAAATGCTCTGGACATAACAATGGGTGAATTTTTACGAGCGGTAGAGGAACTCTTGAGTGCTGAAGGAAAACGAGATTGAAAGATTGAGGCAAGCTATTATTGCTACCATTGCATCTCCAGTTATCGGCTCGATCGAAGATTATACTTGGGAAGCAATTTTTCATTATGTCAAGGATATCCCTTTATCAGATCCAGCATTAGGACGCAGCAAACTTCTCTATGATGCTGTTGACTCCACGACGGCAACTGGTTGGTCACTCAAGTCTCTTCAACTCAATAGTCTTAGGGTTGTCAATACATTTTTGTTTGTAATTCAGAGAGCAGATGTTATCAAAAAGGCTGCCAAACTTGGTTTTCCTGGTTTGACCGAACAATCCTCACCTGCTGAACTGGGAGCAGCTATTGTTCAGCATTGGAACGAGAAAATTAGATCGAGTCAGGCAGCACAGAGCATTACCAATAGCTAGGTCGGCATACTGCTGAAAACCATTAGAGGATATGAATATATTTACTGTGAATTCCCTCTTGATCCACTTGACCCAAATGCTTTTTCTTGGGCTTGGACAGTTGATAGAGTTACTGGAAGATCGGGAGCAGGGCTACAAGGCAATATTGCAGGTAAGCTAGAGTTAGTTTGGTACAAAAATCAAAAGCAACTTTTCAGAGCTAGAACCATTCCTCCAGAGGCAGTTCACATCAGGGTTGAGCGAACTCGTCTTACAATCGATCGATATGTGCGGACTGTTCTCTCAGCTTTGCAAGATCAACTCAGTACGCAGTCTTTTGACAGTGAACTTGGAGAATAGATGCAGCTATTATTTTACCGAGAAGTGGAGGTACTGATTCTCCGATTTGAGAAGCCATATCAGTGTACGTTCCCAGAAAGTGAAAGTTATCTGGGTAAGAGTGCAATCTTGCAGCTTCACGGATTGTAATTGTCCGATCCTGGGTGGGATGAAAAAATCTGCCAGATCCTGGATGGAAAACCCACCTGGTGATAGTTCTTGCTGGTTTATCCCAGTAAAGCCTGCCGTATGCACCGCTATAGTGCTTTTTAGGAGCTAATTCAGGTGGCAAGTCTCTAGCATCTTGTCCTTCACTAAGAAGACGCGCTCTTGACATTTGAATGGGACTCAAAGCACGAGCAACGTGATTGAAAAGTTTCGTACTTCCATTACGTATCATTGCTTGGTACGAAGTTTGGGGTGCAAAAGGATAAACTTCAGCATTATATTCCTCTCCTGCATTCAATGAGGGCAAATCTCCAATCGCATCTCTAACTGTGACGACTGAAGAAATGTTTGATTTTAGGAGACTCAGTTGGTAACAAGATTTCGTAGTTCTGTAATCGCTTCTAATCTCGCCAGCGTGTGTAGGTTCAGGAAATTGAAGCGGTTTATCTAAACTCGCCATGAAAAAAGCCCTCGATCTGGTCTGCGGTACTCCATAATGCGCGGAGTTTAGTGAGGCATAAGTTACTTTATAACCTTGCAATTCAAGTTGTTGTATAATTTCATTCTTAACTACACCACCATAAGCTTTCAAGATTTCAGGTACGTTTTCCATAACAACGTAAAGGGGTCTAAATTCCTGTACGAATTCTAAAAATGTCTTATATAACTGATTGCGAGAGTCGCTGAGGTAGCGATAGTCAGCAGGAATATTTCTTGAAAATCCTTGGCATGGGGGACCGCCTATCAACACTGTTAGTTCCTCCCTCTGCAAACCCAAACACAATCGCAAATCCAAAGGATTGAGCTCGCGTATATCCTGATGAATAATTTTGGTGTTTGGGTAATTGTGTTTATAGGTATGTAGGGCTTTTGCATCGAGGTCGATCGCACATACAGATTCAAAACCTGCCTGGTGGAATCCTGTAGTCAAGCCACCCGCACCAGAAAATAAGTCAATAGTCTTGTGTGTCATTATCGAATACTATAGTATTAGGTTCATACGGTCAACCAACTTCTTCAAAGAGGTTGAAAACTGCTGTATACCAGACCATTGGCAAAGATGCCTGGTGATTGTAGTAAATTGCAGATTTTACGAGCACACAGACAAAACCCGCTGCACTGGTTCCGAAGAAGAGCAATACTAAATTAGATTGAGGAACAAAACCCAACACTCTTGTTTGTAACAAGAGTTTTTAAAATGGGCGCGATCGGTCCGCTAGGAGCGAACTTTGTTTGTGAAAACGGCGGTTTTAGCCGCCGTTTTTTCACCTAACAGCAACCGCCGCCGTTATAATGCCAAGTCGAATCAGTAACTAACACCTTATCCGGCATCAATCCACCCAACTTGCCAGCCGTTTTATCGCACACTGCCGCCGGAACTCCCCGCTGCAAAATGTGACCCGCCCCGTCATCAAACAGCTCCTCAGACCCCGCGTAAATCGCCGTCTTGCCAGTGAAAATACAAGCGCCATCCGGGGGAATGTCCACTTTAAAAGACACTGTATCGAGGCTTTCTAACAGCAAATCCGCATCTAATTTGTAATTGTGTTTGTCGAGCAGCCGGTAAGGACGGCGCGCCCGGACTTCCACTTGCCCAAAGCCCACACCTACAAGGTGTTGAACGTATTCTGCGTAGGTTAAAGCCCCCGACAAACACAAAGCCCGCAAGCGTTGGTCTTCTTTCAAATGTTGCGGAATGGGGCGAGTTGCGATCGGATCGCTCATCAACAACCTGCCACCAGGTTTTAACACCCGATAAGTCTCTTTTAATGCCTTAGCTAAATCCGCAGGTTCAAAGATATTAAACAAGCAATTTTGGGCAACAACATCGACAGAGGCATCCGGCACCGGCAACGCAAAAGCATCGCCTTCGCGAATTTCTACAAAACTCGCATCAAACCAATCATTTTCTCGGGCTGCCTTTTGCAAGTTTCGTGCTGCGGCTTCTCGCATTGTTGCAACCGGGTCAACGGCAATCACTGCTCCTTTTTGTCGAGAAAAATAAGCAAATTGCAGTGCTTCTAAGCCGCCGCCGACTCCGACATAAAGCACGACTGGATTGCCGACGAGTTCGGCGGCGTGAACTGTTGTGCCGCAGCCGTAGTTCATTTCTTGCATTTGTTCGGGGATTTTTAATCCAGGCAGTTGCAAGGGGCTGCTTTGGACGCAGCAAAGTCCGATTTGGGGGGTTTCGGCAACGTCGCTGTAGAATTGGGCAGCAGTTTCGAGATAGGTCATTTTTTAGTGTTGTAATTTTTGTGTTTTTTGAGCGCTGATGCAGGCAGATTTACGCGAATGAACGCAGATGAATGCAGAAAGGTTTTGTTAGGTGGCAAATTCGACTTTTTGTTCGGATTTGGGCGGATTTTCTGGTTCTGAAACTGTTGTTTCGGGAACGGCTATCGGCGGTGCTGGCGGTACAAGATTGGGAGATGCTTCTGGTACTGCTGGAGCGACTATTTTTGGTACTGGAGCTTTTTCTGTTATTTCTGGCAGAGTTGGAGAATCTGAAGGAGTTGCAGGTTCGGTAACTTGATGCAAAAAGTTGCGGAACCGATTGTAGTATCCTCGATATTCCTGTTTCTGTGTTTGGGGTTCTGCTTTTGGTGTCGGTTCTATTATTTTAACGGGTGCAACTACTTTGGGGGTTTCTAACTGTGGGGTTGCTGTGGGTTTTGGTTCTGTGACTTTAACCGGTTCCACAATTTTGGGTGAGTCTAATTCTGGAGTTGCTGTCGGTGTCGGTTCTATTACTTTGACTGGTTCTACAAGTTTCGGTGCTTCGAGTTGCGGGGTTGCTGTCGGTGCGGGTTGTGTTATTTGAACGGGTGCAACTTCGGGCGCGACTGTTGGCTCTAAGCTCGGTTCGGTAACTGGGGTTTCTGGAACCGCTGGGTCGGGTTCGGCTATTGGTGTTTTTTCTAATGCAGGTGCGGGTGTTGGTTCGGGGGTTGGGGTTGGTGTGGGTTTGGGGGCTTGGTAGGTGCGATCGACTATACTGCGAGCTTCTGCTGTTGTTAGTTCGCCCCGCACTAATTTTGAAAGAGTATCTTGCCCCTGCGGTTGGTAATCGATCAGTCTGACTGTATTGTTAAAGGCGTTGTTGACGCTATTTCCCCTTTCGTCGATAAATTCGAGCTGTACCCAGTTTTTCCCAGGTTTGAATCCTTTAAGATATATAGGTTGCCATTGGTCGATCGCAAAGCTTTGGCCGTTGACTGTGGCTCGAATTTTCCAATCGAGTATTTCATCTTGGGAATTTTCTTGCGCCGCTTGGTGCGGGGGGGCATTTGTCAGGTAAAAGTCGAGCAGGATGGGTTCTGCCCCGTAGCTGCCTTGGGGGCTGCTGTACGTTAATAGGGGTAATGTTCGATCGGGATTGTTGTCGTCTGTTTTGGTGAAAACGTGAAATGTCGTTTGCGCCCAAGCACCTTCGTTTTTAAAGCTTTCTTCCCAAGGGCGAGCGGCGAACACGCGCAGGGTATGGGTTCCTGGTTTTAAGTCCGAGAGTGTTAAAGGCTGGTTGATGTCGTAAACTGCTGCATAAGGTTGGTTGTCTAATAAAACTTGCAGGTGCGGCCCCACACCCAAGTTTGCCTCTTGAAAAATGGGTAAGTCCTTCACTTGGAACTGAACGGACACATTTATATCCTGAAGCACTTCGTCAGGTTTGGGATTCAAAATACTAATTTGAGGCTGATATATTTCTAGAGCCTGACGCAGTTGTTGAATGGCTCCAGGGGGAGAAACCTCTGAGATTGTGTTTGCTGGGGCGGTAGCTGAGCCGCTATTGTTCTCTGATTTGGGCAATTCGGGACGGCCCGCGCCACAACTTGCTAAACCGAAAATTAATATTGCTGTTGCGAACAATGCCAGCAGCCTGCCCGCAACCGTTCTTTGCCAATTGATGCCAATCACGCAACCATACTCCTAGAAGCCTTCTCATAGGGAACTATAGCCCAAAACTGAATTTACTATTGGGGAATTCCCGATACCCGTCTGCCCTCCATTGAGGCTCCGCAGGCGATCGATCCGAGCCCGCTAATAAGTCTCGCACCCGTTTTCCCAAAAATCTCTCTATAAATGACAATTCCTCAATTGCCTGATCTTTGAGTTTTGTAAAGTTAATGGCAATACCCCTTGACTTTTGCAAGACACTGTGAAAATCAAAGGCATTATTACATCAAGAATTGAGGTTTTTTTAAGTATTGTTAACAAGCGATTAATCCTCCTCTAGCAAGCTTATAATTCATAAAACTCCCTCAAAAGGAGCAGCCGGATCGAACCTGAATCAAAAAGGCGATCGGCGGCTCCAGATAACGAGAAGAGTTGGCAGTACCCAGAGACATTGTTAGCGACACTGGGGAACTGGCTTCTAGCGAGAAGCAAAACGCTTGGGGAGATGGTGCACCTGCATCTAACTCTGCAAAGAGTGAAGTGCAAGCATTATCGGCGAACCGAGAATCCCCCGCCTAAAAAAGCGCGGGGAGTGTCACATACAGTATTCAGTTCTCGTTCCTTGTCTTACCGAGAGGAGAGTCTTCATGACCATTAGTCCTCCAGAGCGAGAGGTAAAAGTTAGGGTAGTAGTCGATAAAGATCCCGTTCCAACTTCTTTCGAGAAGTGGTCTAAACCGGGACATTTCGACCGCACTCTAGCTAAGGGACCAAAAACCACCACTTGGATTTGGAACCTCCACGCTAACGCTCACGACTTCGACAGTCATACAAGTGATTTAGAAGACGTTTCGCGCAAAATCTTTAGCGCTCACTTCGGCCACTTGGCAGTAATTTTCGTATGGTTGAGCGGCGCATATTTCCACGGCGCTAAATTCTCCAACTACGAAGCTTGGCTGACAGATCCTACAGCCATTAAGCCCAGCGCTCAAGTGGTCTGGCCGATTTTTGGTCAAGAAATTTTAAATGCAGATGTAGGCGGCGGCTTTCACGGAATTCAGATCACCTCTGGTCTGTTTCAACTGTGGCGCGCTAATGGCATCACTAACTCATACCAGCTATATTGCACTGCGATCGGCGCCTTGGTAATGGCGGCCCTGATGCTATTTGCCGGTTGGTTCCACTATCACGTCCGCGCTCCGAAACTGGAATGGTTTCAGAATGTGGAATCGATGATGAACCACCACTTGGCAGGTTTGCTAGGCTGCGGTTGTTTGGGCTTCGCGGGACAGCAAATTCACGTTGCTCTGCCGATTAACGCTTGCATGGACGCGATCGATGCAGGCGCACCCCTGACAGTGGGCGGCAAGCTGATTAAAACAGTTGCTGATATCCCCCTGCCGCATGAGTGGATTTTGACACCGGGGTTGATGGCTGACATTTACCCGAGCTTCGCTAAAGGTTTAACTCCCTTCTTCACGCTCAACTGGGGCGCATACGCAGACTTCCTGACCTTCAGAGGCGGTCTGAACCCCACCACAGGCGGTTTGTGGCTGACAGATACAGCGCACCACCACTTAGCTTTGGCAGTGCTGTTCATCGTCGCCGGACACTTCTATCGCACGAACTGGGGCATTGGCCACAGCTTCAAAGAAGTTCTGGAAGCTCACAAAGGCCCCTTCACTGGCGAAGGCCACAAGGGAATGTACGAAGTGTTCACACAGTCTTGGCACGCCCAACTGTCGTGGAACTTAGCATTGATGGGTTCTCTGAGCATCATCGTGGCTCACCACATGTACGCGATGCCTCCGTATCCGTACATCGCGACCGACTACCCGACTCAGCTATCCCTGTTCACCCACCACATGTGGATTGGCGGATTCCTGATAGTTGGCGGGGCGGCTCACGCAGCAATCTTTATGGTGCGGGACTACGATCCGGCCGTGCACGTTAATAACTTGCTCGACCGCGTAATCCGCCACAGAGATGCAATCATCTCTCACCTCAACTGGGTTTGCATATTCTTGGGCTTCCACAGCTTCGGTTTGTACGTTCACAACGATACAATGCGGGCTTTCGGTCGTCCTCAAGATTTGTTCTCGGATACCGGGATTCAGTTGCGTCCGATATTTGCCCAGTGGGTGCAAAACATCCACGCTTTGGCTCCGGGCACAACAGCGCCTAATGCTACGGAAATCGTCAGCCACGCTTTTGGCGGCGGTGCAGTAGTAGTCGGCGGCAAAATAGCGATGATGCCGATCGAATTGGGTACGGCGGACTTCTTAATCCACCACATCCACGCTTTCACCATTCACGTTACAGTCCTGATTCTTTTGAAGGGCGTGTTGTTTGCACGCAGTTCACGCTTGGTTCCTGACAAAGGTAACTTGGGCTTCCGGTTCCCTTGCGACGGCCCCGGCCGTGGCGGCACCTGCCAAGTATCCGGTTGGGATCACGTTTTCCTCGGCTTGTTCTGGATGTACAACTGCATCTCGATCGTGATTTTCCACTTTAGCTGGAAAATGCAGTCGGACGTGTGGGGAACAGTATCGCCAGACGGCACAATTTCTCACATCACCGGCGGCAACTTCGCACAAAGTGCGATCACGATTAACGGCTGGCTGCGGGACTTCCTGTGGGCGCAAGCTTCTCAGGTAATTCAGTCCTACGGTTCGGCACTGTCGGCCTACGGTCTGATGTTCCTAGCCGGACACTTCGTATTCGCTTTCAGCTTGATGTTCCTGTTCAGCGGCCGCGGCTACTGGCAAGAACTGATTGAGTCCATTGTTTGGGCTCATAACAAACTCAAAGTGTCTCCGTCGATTCAGCCTCGCGCTCTGAGCATTATTCAGGGTCGGGCAGTGGGTGTAGCTCACTACCTCCTGGGAGGAATTGTCACTACTTGGGCATTCTTCCTAGCGCGAATCATCTCGGTAGGGTAAACTACCTTTAGGTTTTGGATTCAGGATTTGGGAGCAATCTCAAACCCAGAATCCAAACCTCGGAACCGAACCTCTTCAACGTTCAGGATTCAGGATTAATCAAGGCTTATGGCAACGAAATTTCCAAAATTTAGCCAAGACCTTGCCCAAGACCCGACCACACGGCGGATCTGGTACGGGATTGCCACAGCGCACGATTTTGAAAGCCACGATGGCATGACCGAAGAAAATCTTTACCAAAAGATTTTTGCTTCTCACTTCGGCCACCTAGCAATCATTTTCTTGTGGACTTCGGGCAGCCTGTTCCACGTAGCATGGCAAGGTAACTTTGAACAGTGGATTAAAGACCCCCTAAATGTCCGCCCGATCGCTCACGCGATTTGGGACCCTCAATTTGGTGCTCCAGCAGTAGAAGCTTTCACTCAAGCTGGCGCTTCTAACCCGGTGGACATCTCTTACTCCGGCGTATACCACTGGTGGTACACCCAAGGGGTTCGGACCAACGGCGACCTGTATCAAGGAGCTATCTTCTTGCTACTGCTGGCTTCTGTCATGCTGTTCGCAGGTTGGTTGCACCTCCAGCCCAAGTACCGCCCGAGCTTGTCTTGGTTCAAGAATGCTGAATCTCGCCTCAACCACCACTTGGCTGGTTTGTTCGGTGTCAGCTCTTTGGCTTGGACAGGTCACATGGTTCACGTCGCTATCCCCGAATCTCGCGGACAGCACGTAGGTTGGGACAACTTCCTTTCAACCCCGCCTCACCCGGCAGGTTTGGCTCCGTTCTTCACGGGTAACTGGGGCGTATACGCCGAAAACCCAGATGCAGCGAGCCATGTCTTCGGTACTGCCGAAGGCGCAGGAACAGCAATTCTGACTTTCTTGGGTGGCTTCCACCCTCAGACAGAATCTCTGTGGTTGACAGACATTGCTCACCACCACTTGGCGATCGCAGTTCTGTTTATCGTTGCCGGTCATATGTACCGGACTAACTTCGGTATCGGTCACAGCATCAAAGAAATGTGTGATGCCAAAGATTTCTTTGGCAAAAAAGTTGAAGGCCCGTTCAATATGCCTCACCAAGGCATTTACGAGACCTACAACAACTCGCTGCACTTCCAATTAGGTTGGCACCTCGCTGCTTTAGGCGTGATCACCTCCCTGGTAGCACAGCATATGTACGCGATGCCTCCCTACGCTTTCATGGCGCAGGATCACACGACAATGGCTGCGCTGTACACGCACCACCAGTACATTGCTGGTTTCATCATGGTCGGCGCTTTCGCTCACGGAGCTATCTTCTTGGTGCGGGACTACGATCCTGAAGCAAATAAAGGCAACGTGCTCGATCGCGTGTTGCAGCACAAAGAAGCGATTATCTCTCACTTGAGCTGGGTCTCGCTGTTCTTGGGCTTCCACACTCTCGGCCTGTACGTTCACAACGACGTTGTAGTCGCTTTCGGAACTCCCGAAAAACAAATCTTGATTGAACCAGTGTTCGCACAGTTCATTCAAGCCGCTCACGGAAAAGCTCTGTACGGCATGGACGTACTGTTGTCTAACCCCGACAGCATTGCTTCTACCGCTTGGCCGAACTACGCTAACGTGTGGCTCCCAGGCTGGTTGGACGGTATTAACAGCAGCACTAACTCTCTGTTCTTGGCGATCGGACCTGGCGATTTCTTGGTTCACCACGCGATCGCCCTCGGCTTGCACACCACCACCTTGATTTTGGTCAAGGGCGCTCTGGATGCACGCGGTTCTAAGCTGATGCCGGACAAAAAAGACTTCGGTTATGCTTTCCCTTGCGACGGCCCCGGCCGTGGCGGTACCTGCGATGTCTCTGCTTGGGACGCCATGTACCTGTCTGTCTTCTGGATGCTGAACACCCTAGCTTGGGTAACGTTCTACTGGCACTGGAAGCACCTGGGCATCTGGGAAGGTAACGTGGCTCAGTTTAACGAGTCTTCTACCTACCTGATGGGCTGGTTCCGCGATTACCTCTGGCTGTATTCTTCTCAGTTGATCAACGGTTACAACCCTTACGGTACTAACAACTTGTCAGTCTGGGCCTGGATGTTCTTATTCGGACACCTGGTTTGGGCAACTGGTTTCATGTTCCTGATCTCTTGGAGAGGTTACTGGCAAGAGCTGATCGAGACTTTGGTTTGGGCTCACGAGCGCACTCCTTTGGCTAACTTGGTTCGCTGGAAAGACAAGCCTGTTGCTTTGTCGATCGTCCAAGGTCGTTTGGTTGGCTTAGTTCACTTTACTGTGGGCAACGTCCTCACTTACGCGGCCTTTGTAATTGCCTCGACGGCCGGGAAATTCGGGTAACTCTGAACTCTGGTTTCTAGGTAATTAAATGAAATCCCCTGCCTTCTGGCGGGGGATTTTTTTTGTATAGCAGAAGGAAGTTCGGCAACGGATTCGCTCCACGGATGTAACGGATGTAGTGGATTTCAGGAATCAGGAAAATGCAGTCCGATTAATGTTCACCGGCGGGAGAATGCGAAGCGGTTGGCTGAGTCTGTCAAGCAGGAATAAGAGTGCGATCGCAACTAAAATTTCTGAAGTTTGTGAGGTAGTCTGCTGGAGCGAAGTCATGAAACAGTGGTATAAGGAAGACCTCGCATATATTCATGATGTTGGGCATAGCGATTATGCTCTCAAATCTGCGCCTGGTATATTGGATATCTTGGCTCAAAGCACGTAAACCTATTTTAGATGGCAATCCGATCGCATAAGCGACTTTAGGGTCGATCGGATTTTTTACTTTGCTAAAAAGGCGCTCGCCTTCTCGGCCATTCGGTACACTTCAGTTATCGGTGATATCGTTTCCGATGGCATTAGAATTATTTAACCGCAGAGAACGCAGAGGACACAGAGGGAGACAAGAGAGAGATGAATAATTCTGATGCAGCGCGGATTTGATACGAGAAGGTGTTGGGTAACGCTGACGCTAAACCCAACCTACCAGAAGAAACTTGAGCTTGCTCCCCTCCAACCCTTAGACTTTGAACTAGCCAGATGATGCGAGGTTTGTCTTGAAGTTCACTGAAGGACGGATTGTCAACTGTCAAGTCTAGTTCCATGTGCAGAACCCTGTTCGCTATATCAACGAGTAGCCTCTATAACTTTTTATTCACTACGCTATAGGTTAACTTTCCAACAAAATCATGATGTCGAATCTTTTTAATGTTTAGAAAAATTTTAGTAAGCAAGTCAAAAACTTTTAGTCAAACATCAACCAGGTATTGATTTTTAGTGATTAATTAAGTTATAGAAATCATTTTTGATTCTTTTAAGAAATATTAAAAAATATGCTTTTCTAGGATTTGATGGTAAAGTCGAGCGATGAGGGTAAAATTGGAGCTTTTGCAGGGAAGATGAATTTTACCGGGAGGCTCTAGTTCTGACAACATAACCAATAACCTAATCATGTCTCAATTACTCAACCGCATCCCCGGACGCACCTATTTATTGCTAGCAATCATAATTTTTGCTGCCTCTAACTCTGTCACTCGCAAACTGACCGATTTAGGAGCGCAAAACCCGATCGACGGCAGAAATCCGATTTCATTTTGTAATGTTTTATTTGTAGGGAATCTCTGCGCGCTAGCAGTTTTATTCCTGGTTTATCGCCAGCAATGTACGGTAGAAAATTTGCGATCGATTCCGGGCAAAACTTGGTGGGGGTTGATGGGAGTTTCTTTGCTGTCTGGGGCTTTGGCTCCATCATTAATTTTTATGGCGTTGGATGTAACGGCTGTCAATAATGTGGTGCTGATCGGACGCATTGAGCCTCCTCTGATTTTAGCGCTGTCGATTTTGATTTTGGGCGATCGCGTAAATGTTTGGGTGATTGCCGGGGCGATCGTTTCGTTTGTGGGTGTTGCACTGACTATTTTGTTGCAGGCACCAACCGCCGATATGATGGACGCGGGCGGATTGACGATCGGCACAGGGGAATTCATGGCAGCAGGAGGGGCGATCGCCTTAGCCATTTCGACGATTATTAGCAAAGTCACGCTCAAACAAATTCCGTTAGGATTGTTCGCGACGATCAGAACGACACTAGGAACAATTGTTTTCTTTATTGTCGTTTTAATTTTATATACTCCCACCCACTTTATCGATGTTTTTTCGCCCTTCCTCTGGCAGTGGATGCTCGTCTACGGTGCGATTATTGTTGTCGGCGGACAACTGTGCTGGTTTACCGGACTAAAAACGGCGGGCGCGGCAGATGTATCCCTCGCCAGTTCGTTTAGTCCGATCGCGGGAATTTTAGCTGCCTATTTGATTTTATCCGAAACACCAACTGCGGCTCAATACATCGGTGGCAGCATCATTTTGATCGGGATCGTTCTCAATCAAATTGGCGTTTTTCGCAAGCAGGAGTCGGCGCCGGAACCTCTTGTCAGTCCGGCAAAAGAGATGGATATGGAAGTGGGATTCAAAGGGATTTAATATAGAAGCGATCGCCCCAATCTCGAAAACTCAAGGTCGATCGGCTATTCCTCCAAAATCTCAACCAAATCCTCAATCATAATATCGAAAATGCGAGCCAATCTATGTAAGTAGGCGAAATTAACGGTTGTCATGCCTTGACATTGGGCATAGTTTCTGATCGTGCTGTAACCAATGCCCGATCGATCGGAAACTTCCTTAAGCGTCCATCCATTCTGCTCTGCAAACTCCCGAATCCGCAACCTAACTAAGCCTTTACTCATACTTACTTGACAAATGACAATCTGCTGTCGTTTAATATTATGTATCTGAAAAAGCGATCGGCTATTCTTCCAAAACCTCAACCAAATCCTCAATCATCACATCAAAAGTTCGAGCTAACCTCCGCAGGCAAGTAAAGTCTACCATTGCCATTTCAGGACGACGAGCATAGCTTCTGACGGTGCTATAAATTACCCCAGAGCGATCGGATACTTCCTTAAGCGTCCAGCCCTTCTCCGCCGCTAGTTCCCGAATTTTTAGCCTGACTAAACCCATGCTTGACAGTTGATGCAGTTGCGTCGTACAATTACTGTATATAAAAAGCCGATCGCCCTCTGGCCTAGAAAACTAAAAGGCGATCGTTTATTAAACCTCATCTCGACAGATATTATCTGTCCTCCACACCGACCATCAAGAGATTTACTCTCTATCGACAGGTGCATTTACCATATCCAGAGGTCTACAACCAATGATATCAGAAAATCAGTCAAAATCGCGCACGATCGCAGAATCCAAGATAATTCACAAATCTCCCATCCTGCATCCGCTGGCGCGATTCGTCACCGAAGAAACAGTCGCACTGCTGTTCGATATCGCAGCAGACGAGATTTACCGGATAGAATGCTGCCGCTACATGGTTTACGTACACGGTAAAGGCATCAGCCGATTTGTCAGCTACGCCGATTTTCCGCCGATTGTGGGAGTAAATGAGCCCGCCCTTCAAGATTTTGGCAGATGGTACAAACGCTGGAAAAGCAAGCTAGCACCGGCATTTTGGACTAAATTCTACACGCACAAGTTCAAAAATGCTGTTTCAGTTGACAGCTTACTGGAATGGGGAATGTTGGTAGCTAAAGTTAAATCGGCAATTTCTGAGGCGGGGCTACAACAGCTACGAGATGTTTATGCCGCAGAAAAAGATTTGATGGAAAAATTTTAAAGTGCGATCGCTAACCAATCCCTTCAATCCAATTGTACACCGCATTCAGCAAATCATCTGCATCCACCCGAAAACCTGTTAGCGGCAATTCCAGCGGTGTATCGGTAATCCAGGCGATATGAATTCCCATGTGAGTGTCGGCGAGTTTGCGGGTGAAAGACGAAAGCGCATCTTCGCAGGGGCACGAGTGCAAAATTAAGGCGATGTGCTGTTTTTGCAGCCGGTTTTTGAGTTGGGGGATTAATCGCTTGAATTCGGGGGCGTTGCGAATGGCGGGGATGTCTGTATCTGCGGGGAAGATTGTTTGATATAGTTGGGTACAGAG
>NZ_JBARVX010000167.1:0-2779 GCF_049646505.1 Microcoleus sp. | reverse complement strand
TTTAACCGGATTCGATCGAATTTCGAGTTTCCTGAAGGCAAATCTTTCGGTAGACTCTCTATGCGAGCTAAAATTTTAAATCTAAAATCGCAGGAAGTTTGGGTGAAGGAAGTTATTAAAAATTTGTCAGAAGATCGCAGGCACCGCCCGCTAGCGAAGCCCTCGAAGAGGATCGCGCCTTTGTTGCTGTCGCTGTTGTGGCTGGGGGCGATCGGCTTCGTAGCTTTTTTGTGGAATCTCGGCAACATCGGCTTAGTTGACGAAACCGAACCGCTGTTTGCCGAAGCCGCCCGTCAAATGACGGTGACAGGGCATTGGATCACTCCTTATTTCAACGGCGAAACCAGGTTTGACAAGCCGCCGCTGATTTACTGGCTGATGGCGGTGGCTTACCGCACTTTGGGAGTTAACGAGTGGGCTGTACGTCTGCCGTCGGCTTTGTGCGCGATCGCCCTTACTTGCCTCGGATTCTATACCTTATCGAAGCAAGAAGGAAGAAGTCAACCCTCTGTTACCCGCGAAGTTAACCCCCCCCTACCCCCCCCAAGGGGGGAAAAGAAAGAGAATCACAATTCCAATTTCAAATTGCCCGGTATTCCAATCTTTCTTTCTACTCCTTGGATTGGTGCGGCGCTAATCGCCTTAAATCCCCAAACTATTGCCTGGGGACGGACAGGGGTTTCAGATATGCTATTGAGCGCCTGTATGTGTTCGGCACTTCTGGCATTTTTCCTCGGTTACACCCTAGAAGAAAAAAGAGAAAAAGCAGAATTTTCCACAGTTTCTGCATCGCGATTTCCCAATAAGTGGTATCTGACTTGTTACGTACTAATTGCCCTAGCAATTCTGGCTAAGGGGCCTGTGGGAATTGTCATACCAGCGCTGATTATTGGCAGCTTCGGGCTGTATTTGGGAAATTTTCGGCAACTTTGGCGAGAAATGCGTCCGGTGTCTGGAATCTTGATTATTCTGGCGATCGCCCTGCCTTGGTATATCCTGGTAACATTAGCCAACGGTCAAACTTATATTGACAGCTTTTTCGGCTATCACAATTTTCAGCGTTTTACTGAAGTAGTCAACAAGCACTCAGCGCCTTGGTATTTTTACTTTTTTGTAGTGCTGGTTGGTTTTGCACCTTGGTCGATTTATTTGCCGCTGGCGATCGCCCGCACCCGTTTTTGGCAGCGCAGTTACTGGCGCCGTCAACCGCGAAGAGATCAATTAAGTTTATTTGCCCTATTTTGGTTCGGCTGCATCTTTGGCTTTTTCACGATCGCCGTCACCAAATTACCCAGTTACGTATTGCCTTTACTGCCCGCCGCTGCCATTTTGGTAACGCTGCTGTGGAGCGATATTATTGCAGGTAACGAGCCCAAAAACAGGCCGGGAAAGTTAGAAAAAAAACCGAATTTTTTACCGCGAGGGCTGTTAGTCACATACATTTTCAATGTCGTATTTTTACTAATTGTAGCCGGAGCAACTTTCTACTGCTACAACTGGCTGGGAGACGATCCGGCAATGCCCAATTTTCCGCAAGCACTTCAGCAGTCGGGATTGCTGATTGTGGGCGGTGCGATTTGGATAACTGCTGCAGTGGCGATCGCACTTTTGCTCTGGAAGCGGCAACAGCGCTGGATTTTGGTTGCCAACTTCATCGGCTTAGTAGCATTTATCATTTTTGGTCTTACTCCCGCCTACAATTTAGTCGATCTCAACCGCCAGTTACCTCTGAGACAGTTGGCGCAGGTTGTTGTGCAACAAAAACTGCCTGGGGAAGAGTTTATTATGGTTGGTTTCTGGAAACCGAGTCTGGTTTTTTATACCGAAGAACCCGTGACTTACTACCGATCTATCAGAGGGGCGCTCGACTACCTTAAGGACTCTACAAACCCCACTTCTCCCTCTATTTTGTTGCTGGGATATCCAGAGAAATTTGTGGAATTGGGATTGCAGCCAAATCAATATCAACTGTTGGACAGTCGGGGTGCTTACCAACTCGCCAGGGTTCCGAGAACAGCATTTCGATAGTATATTTTCATGCGAGTGCGGTGAGCCGATTTATATGGTGTGAAAGTAGGGGCAATCCCCCCGTGGTTGCCCCGGAATTTGGATATGCTGCGTCTAGGACTGTAAAAGCTATAATCTACTCAATACCTAAAACCCAAAGCTCGGAGCCGATAATGGTTTCAATTCTCAACAAACCCTCCTCGTTAATCCATGAGATTTGCATTGAAAAGGTCGATCGGTGGAAGTTGTTCAAATTTAGTGAATCGATCCAACAGCGGATGGAGAAATTGTTAGAGAAGAAAAAAGCAGGCCAACTAATAGCAGAAGAGGCAGCGGAACTCGACGCCATTGGGGAATTAGATCGCATCTTTACCCACATCAATGCAATGATGGCGGCTCAAGATGTCGATCGGTGATCGTGAGTTAACTAGCGTTACGGAGTAGATTAGATGAATCCTGAGACAAAGCAAGTATCACAGCACATGAAACAATTTGGGCTTCATATTCTTGGGAGAGCTATTTATGATGCAACCTTTAACGAGATGATGAGGCCTTTTGCTCATATGTTGTCGGTAGTTCATGCAGCACATGGAGCAGAAATACTTATCAAGGCACGCATTGCTGAAGAGCATCCGCTTTTAATCTTCAAGTCTTACCCTAAATCACATACTACTAAGGATGTATTGAGTATCAAGGAACTCTTTAAGTACGGTCGAACTTTAATGTATTCAGAGTTACCTGAAGTTCTTTGGGCGGCAACTGGTTATAGAAT
>NZ_JBARVX010000166.1:0-13893 GCF_049646505.1 Microcoleus sp. | reverse complement strand
ACATCTCGCTACGATTTAGTTGAACCGGGGCCGAAAGGTTTTGGGCGGGTTGAGTATACTATTGAAGCTGAAAATCAGCCGCGGCGGGTGATTTTGGTGACGGTGAGGTTTTAGGGAAGGTAGGGACACAGCAGTGCTGTGTCCTCTTTCTGTATTTCTGCGGATACGGACACGGCAATGCCGTTTCCCTACGACAGATACTTTGAAAAAAACTGAAATGCCGATCGACCGTCATACGGATATTCGGTAGGGACACAGCACTGCTCATTGGTGTCAACTTAACGTCAAACCCTGTCAGAGACTGTTGTTTGACGATTAGGCCCAGATCCCCCCTAGCCCCCCTTAAGAAGGGGGGGACAGGAGTCTTCTCAAAGTCCCCCTTCTTAAGGGGGATTTAGGGGGATCGAGACTCAGGTAAAAGCGACATTTATCAAAGGTTTCAGGCTTAAGTTTACACCAATGAGCACTGCTGTGTCCTCTTTCGTAATAGAAGCCGTGCCTAATTTCTGTCATTCTCACTTCATCAAAAGAGCCAGTTGATGAATAACACCAACCGAAGCATCTTCGACAATGATTTCTTTTAGTTGTTCCCCCAAAACTAGCGAAGCATCAATAATTTCTAGTCCAGCCAGTTGACCGTCAGGACTATAATCAGCAATAATGTCTTCACTCAATTCTCGATTTTCCGCTGTTCCAGGTGCTAATGGCAGTAACTCAATGTAGAGAGCATCTACTTCTCGATCGTATAGTATTCTCATGTTTTGAATCCTTTTAATTAGAGTAATAGACGTTGACTGTTACTACTACAATTCTTTCCTGTGCTTCTGTGAAAATTGGCTTAACAGCTTTGTAAGCGTAAAACTGTTGATTAACGGGAGATTGATTGTTAAAATCAAATTGAGCGCGGGCTGAAAACTTACCTTACTTGGCTGGTAGCCAGTTTCCCGAACGAATGGCAACGATCACCTCATTCTCTTCAGCGCCTCGCAGTAACATTCGCTCTCTGGCATGAGTTGAAAAGTAGATTGGTTTGACCATGCAATTTATTTGGTCTCGTTGATGATATTATATTCGGAAAGTTTACTATTTTTGCAGTTGACCAATTAAATCTAATGCTTTTTGAGCATCTGCATTCATTCCTTGAACCCTAAATAAATTAGCCGCTTGCTGCAAATCGGAAATCGCCCCTTTTGTATCTCCCATTCTCACCAAGGTAATCCCTCGGTTAGCAAAAGCCTTAGCATAACTGGGATTGAGTTGAATTGCTTGGGTGTAATCAGCTAAGGCAGAGCGATCGTTATTGATGCGAAATAGCGCTAATCCTCTGTTAAAATAAGTGTTGGCGCGACCGGGATTGATTTGCAGCGCTTGATTGAAATCGTCGATCGCCCCTTTTTGATCGCCCAAATCTGAAAGCGCCAATCCTCGGTTGTTGTAAGCTGCTGCAAAGTTTCTATCCAAACGGATGACTTGAGTATAATCGGCGATCGCCCCCGGTTTATCTCCTAATGCTGACAACACCAGCCCCCGATTGTAGTAAGCGTCAACATAACCGGCATTAAGGGCGATCGCCTTGCTATAATCAGCGATACTTTTTGGCATTTGTCTCAAATCAAAATAAGCCAGTGCTCGATAAAAATAAGCTTCTGAATAATCCGATTGAGTTTGAATCGCTTGCGTAAAATCGGCAACAGCCCCTGACAAATCTCCCTTATCAAACCGAGTCAAACCCCGAACATAATAAGTTTTAGCATCTTGCGGATTGTTCAGCTTCAGAGGTACATTAGCTGTGGGAGAGGTATTTATCAAAATAGCCGATCGATTTAAGCCCGCATCCGATAACTTAGCTATAAAAGTGTTAATAGGAATCGCTGAATTAAATCCTGTTTTAGTAAATGCTAAACCTGTGCGGACTTTTCCGTCTGTGACAGGATCGTAATCGCGATCGCCTTCTCCGTGAACTCCAACTACGCGCCCTTCTCCATCAAATACCGGCCCTCCACTCATTCCCCCTTTCGTAACAGCATTGTAGCGCAAAGTATAACCATCTGAATGATTCGGGAGACGGCTGGTAACAAAGCCTGGTGAAAATTCAAAATTGCGTTCAGTTTGATCTTTTCTGCTAGGCGGAATACTTGGATAGCCAAACACAAAAATTCCTGTACCAACTGTCGCTTGTTCGGAATCGCCTAAAGTCACAACAGGATAAGATTCTGCACTGTTAAATGTTACGACTGCTAAATCTGGAGCATTCTGACCTTTCTGTAATAGTACACTTCTGGTTACTTGATAATCTTTTCCTGTAGATGTGCGAATTGTATAAGTAAATTTAGAATCGACAACAACGTGATTAGCTGTCACTACAGTGTAACTTGTGCCTTTTTTAGCAAGAATAAATCCAGTTCCGCTACTCACCATATTGGGAGATTTACCATTGATTTGAACGGTGACAGATTCAGCTAATTTTGCAATCTCTGGCGAAGACATAGCGAAAATCGGTGCAGGCGCAAACATGACTATTCCTGATACCGCTACTGTTCCTGCTAGGATGCTGGTGAGGGAATCAAACCGCAAATAATTCCTATTCATAGATGATGTTGAAGAGTCAGATTTTTTATACTCCGAATAGTATAGATTAAAATAAAATTTATGAAAACCAGAAATCATGGATATTTTCAGATTATTGCGATTTTTATGACATTTCGTACATTTCGTAATTTTGCCATATTTTATTTGTATATCTTCTAGGTTAGCAACCTCGCACTGCATCCCGAAACAGTTTCAAAGCTTCTTTTTCTTCCGACATTTGCAGGCATCTCCCCAGCAATTCTATATCCAAATCTGGCAAAAGTACGCTCCGAGAAACGCGATCGTAACCCTCCGATTTCAGTTGGTAAATCGAAAACACTCCGTCTTCCCAAAACCAAACTTCCGCTACGTTAAATCGGCGGTAGTATTCCAGTTTATTAATAGTCCGAAGAGTGAAAATAACTTCGATCGCCAAATCAGGTGTTTCTCGCTGCCGCCGATCCTCGCCAAAGTAGTAAGATAAATCAGGTTCCTTGCTGCTGCCTTTTGTTTCCCCTTGGAGTGTAGCGCTACCCGTCGGTCTAAAACTCATATCTTTTTCTACGAAAAACTGACCTAACATTCCTGCCATCATATATTTAATGGTTTCGTGTTCCGGCGAAAGTGTCATAATTTCTACATATCCGTCCAGGTAAGACAAGCGAACACTGCGAGTGTACTCTAGCAAGGAATCCAAAGCTTTGAACTGTTCCCAAGTCATTGATAGCGGCAAAATTAACCGCTGTTCCGGGAGTGCAGTTAATTGGGGGTGAATTGTAGCGGTCATTTATAATTTCTCCTGGTTGGAGTTTCTGTTTCTAGATTAGCTTAGCTTAAAAAAAAAATCAATGAATATTTGAATATTATAGTTTAACCAAAAGTACCGCCAGGGGTTTAAACCCCTGCCGGATTGTCGGACTGCGGGAAATATTTTTTAACACCAGCGACCGCTCTCTTCCACTCAAAAAAAGCCCGTGAAGTGCAGCCATCCCGTAGGAAATAGCCCCTAAAATCAGCCTACAAATATCTAAGCCAAAAACTGGAACTGAGTACCGTTAATTGCCAAAGCAAACGGACTTGCTTGTTCAAAGGAGCCGATTAGTTCAAAGTTGTCCGTGTTTAAAACAATTCCCAAAATTTGTCCGTTTCTTCCGTTCACAACTACCATGTCGTTGATGATTCCGTCGTTATCGTAAGCGATCAAATTGTTGTCAGTGAAGAGGAGGTCTAATTCTGTTAAACCGTCTGTCAAACCGATCCGATCGCCCTCGTCAAAACTAAAATCGGTAATGACATCGGCTCCATTTACGCCAAATTGTTCGTTGCTTCTGAGCACAAATATATCAGCACCAGAGCCTCCCGTGAGCACGTCAACTCCCCGATCGCCCACTAAGAAATCGTTGCCGTCATTGCCGTCTAAATCGTCGTCTCCTTGTCCTCCCCGCAGGATATCGTTCCCGGAGCCTCCAAAAATAATGTCGTTTCCCGCGTCGCCCCTAACTAGGTCGTTGCCATTATTTCCATCCAGGCGATCGTTCTCTTTGCCGCCGTAAATGATATCATTTCCGTCACCACCGCCGATAATATCATCCCCATTATTTCCTAACAGCCGTTCGTTAGAATCCGACGAACCTGCTATCGTATCGTTGCCGTCCAGTCCCCAAACTCCCCACGGAAAAGACGACAAATTTCCATCCTCTACGTCAATCTCATCTGCTGTAGCGAATGCCAAAAAACGCGGCCCGCCGCCAGCAAATACAGGAAATCCAGTCAAATCGCCGATGAGATTGTTAATCGTTAAAGCCATAAGTGTGTCTTTGCCAAAATGGTGATATCTGTATTATAGATTTAAATTACACCTTTGGCAAAGAGCAAGCATTTTTTTGATTTACAGCCATTATTGTTGAATAAATTACCATCGCAAATTGCTAATTATTAATTAGTAATTACAATTTCAAGTTGCTAATGCTGTGCCTCATTCAACCCAAAGCGGCTGTATATTTCGCCGAGGAGTCACATAGCATTAGTCTCGGACACTATCCGCTACGGTTCACCGCTTATAATGGATGTTACTCGCCCGCAAACACGTTAATATCACCTATAACGTCGAGACTCTGAGGTTGTTTGTCAAGAAAAGTAAAATTTTCTCGGCCGATCGTCCGAGAAAATACCCAGTTTCCGATACCAACACACAAACTTTACAAACAGGATCTAAGTTCTTTACATTCGCCATAAATCGCCGTTCGCTCATTCTTTAACAAAATCCACTGCTTTCAGGTGTTTTGCTTATGTCTACTCCTAAATCGTCTTCCCATCAAAACAACAACAACTCCGTAAAATCACGGTCAACCGCAGGTATCGCTCCAACTGAGCAAGACAGTGACAAGATGTCAAGCGAACCAAGCATGGAACAGCTACTGGAAGCTTTGGCGGCCCAAGTACCCAGTCAATCTGCTGAAATTGAAGGCTTGAAAACGTGGAAACAAGATTTTGAGCGACTGTTTCAATTTCTCGGCGATCGCCGCGTTTTAATCGCAGTCATGGAACCGGGAACTTTTGCTCTGCGTTACGCTAACGCGGCATTTTGTCGCTTGGCCGGTTGGGAGGGCACGCCTTTGGTAACTCAATCTAATAACGGTTGGTTTGCAGAAACCAACCTCACTCTGCTGGAACTGTTCGAGGAGCGGGATGTCAAAATGGCAGAGCAATTGTACCGCCGTCACCTTTTGCACTGGGTTTTTAAGCAATTTTATCAAATTGACCTCGACAGTTTGCGGGTGCTAGATGAACCACTCACGGCGAGCGTGAAAAATCCCAAACACCGCGCACCCAAATTTATGGAATTTTGCTTTGGTTCGGAACAGTTGAAAATCACTCGCATTGATTCAAAAATAGATGAATTTGTCGATGTTCATTTAAAATTAATGCCTGTTGCGGAACGGGAAGCTTGGCTGATGCAGCCGAATCAACTGGCAAATTTAGCCGATCGACTAAATTTAGATAATTACCGCGTCGAAGGTTTGCTGCTGCTAGAAGGTTTTGATGTCACCGTGCAGGAGCAAATTCGGCGGCTGACTCAGTTATTGATCGATCGCAATTCGATGCTGCGGCCGGATAAATTTGAGAGCATTGACGGGTGTTTGCGATCGCTCTTTCATGCTGACGGCACTTTGCTGCTGCGCCCCGACGGCGAACAAGTACAGCTATTAGTTGCCAAAGACGACCAAAATTTGCAGCCGATTGTTTATTCAATGCACTCCCTAGAAGCTTCTCACTTTTTCAAGGCCACCGCAGCAAATCAAGTTTGGAACGTGCCCGACTTGCGCCGGGAATGCGAAACCGAGTGCGATCGAGCTTTGCGAAAAATGGGGACTCGATCGATGCTGCTCTTACCGCTGGTGGTCAAATCTGTTACCCGCGAGGGGTGCGGGCAGCGGATTTTGGGCGTGGTGGGGCTGCTGTGCGATCGGCCCAACCAGTTCAACAACATTGACGCTCAACACGCCCAAGAACTCATTCCCGCCTTCATAGCAGCCCTGCGGCAAGCCATGCAGCAGCGGTTTACCCACATTCACAACATTCATCCCGCAGTCGAGTGGCGGTTCGCCCAAGAAGCAGAAAGGCGCAGTTGGGGACTGCCCCCAGAGACGATCGTATTTCCAGATGTTCATCCCCTGTACGGAATTTCCGACATTCGCGGTTCCAGCGACGAAAGAAACCGAGCAATTCAAACAGATTTGCTCGAACAATTCCGCTTGGGTTTAGCCATAGCCGATGCCGTTTGCCAAACACAAACTACCCACCTCGGCGAGCAACTGCGGCTCGACTTGCTCGACTACATCCAGCATTTAAAAGAAAAAGTAACAGTCGATATGGAAGTGCGAGCAGCGGAATATTTAAACGAGCGTTTAGAAGTATATTTTGACTACTTTGTACAGTGCGGCCCTACAGTTCTGGCAGCCGTTGAAGCTTACCGAACCGCCTGCGACAACGAGCACAAATCGGTTTACAGCGATCGTACCCGCTACGATCGAATGCTGAACCTAATCGGCACGAAACTCCAAGAAACCTGGGCCCGCTGGCAAGAAAAAATGCAGCAAATCCTCCCCCACTACTGCGACATCGAATGCACCGACGGCATAGATCACATGATTTATGTCGGAAAGTCGATCGATTCCAAATTTAGCCAATTTCACCTGCACAGTTTGCGGTACGAACAACTGCGAGCAATTTGCGACTGCGGGCGCACAGTTTTTCGCCTGCAAGCCGAGTCTGAAATTAACATGGAACTCGCACATTTAGTTTTAGTGCAGAATACCACCATCGACATCTTTCACAACGAAACCACCGAAAAAATGTTCGATGTCAAAGGCACCCGCGACATCCGCTACGAACTCGTCAAAAAGCGCATCGAAAAAGCAGTTGAGAAAAACGAAGAACAGCGAATTACCCAATCGGGAATGCTAACCATAGTTTATTCAACCGAAGACGAATGGGAAGAATACCAACAATACTTGCGCTACTTGTCGCGGGAAGGTTGGGTAGAGGCAAAAGTTCAGACGGGGATGGTAGAATCACTGCAAGGAGTCAGCGGTTTAAAATTCGCCCGCGTCCGTATTTTACCGGACACGAAATCTCTGGCAGAATATCGCGAAGTTACGGTTATTTCCGATTGACAACAGTCGATAAACCCGGTTAACTTTATGATGCGTCAGGGAGATTTTTTTTAAATCTGCGGTCGCCAGAAACCGGGTTTTTGGGGTTGATAGTTGTGGGGGCAAAAACCCGGTTGCTTCTGGTAATTTCGTGATTTCAGGATGGTTGCCAGAAACCGGTTTTTTTGAGTTGATAGCGCCGAGTAACAGAGTTAATATCAAATCCGGTAGCATCGTCCTGTATTCATATCTCTATTCTCTCTCTGTGTCCTCTGTGTTCTCTGCGGTTAAATCATTCCGATGCAACCGGAAACGACATAACACATATTTAAACATTTGTCAATGCCTAATTATCTCTAAAAAAGTCCGCTGTTCACAGTCTGCATTCGGCAGTATGCAGTTACATTATTAGCTGAATGTAATAAGTGTATTTGATAGGAGTTTTGCCAGTGAACGCTGCCGAACAAGCTAAAAATATTGAACTTACCAGCAAAATTGCTGCGGTTGTTAATTTATTCAAATCGGAATTCCCGGATGCGAAAGTTGATTTGAAACCTTGGATGAATGACGAGGATACCAGGGAACTTGTCGATCCAGATTCGATCGACATTGGCTTCCATTTCCCCGGTAGAAGCCGCTGGTTGCAAAGCCGCAGCATTCTGATTCAAATCCGATTTTACCAAGATCCAGTCGAAGGATCTCGGCGGGCGATCGGCGTTGAGGCTGCAGGCTACGATCATACAGGTCAGCAGTGGCGATTTTCGACGGTGGAAAATTGGGATTTTCTGGGTCAAACCGCACCTGCACCGGAGTCGGCACAAAAAATCAAACACTTTTGCGAACAAATTTTTAATTTGTTCAATCAATCATTCGGCGATTGAAATCGCTTCTACACATACAAAGTCCGCCTCCGCGGACTAAGAAATAAGCCAGATTTAGTCCTTGCTATTATCGCAATTGTCGATCGACCCACAACCAACAGCATAAACTGAATTGTAAGTTGTCGATCGCTTGCCAAACAAAGTATAGCGGTTATCGCGGACTTGTTCGTAAAGGCGATCGCCCATCCACTTCATCCCCGGCATAGCGCGGTAAGCCGCCACAAACACCTCACCAGCAGGCAATATCCGCCCGATTTCCTCCGCCGCATCGCTACCTTGCCACCGTTTTTCGGGATTCTGTGCATCTATCAAAATCATCCCCATTTCGCAGTCTTCAGAACTTATCCCAAAGCGATTTAATCCCTCTAAATCTTGCATAGAAATATACTCAAAATTCTGCCCTCGATCTAAGTTTTCCAGTAACTGCACCAAGGTGACGCAGAGATTGCAATTGCCGTCGTAAATTACCTTATAATTCATTGGTTGAATGTTGAATGTTGAATGTTGACTTTTAGCTGTTATTTGTTAGTTGTTATTTGTTAGTTGTTATTGGGAATTGAGAATGGGAAATTGGGAATTCGTAGCAAGTAACCAATAACCAATAACCAATAACCAATAACCAACAACTAATGACTACTGACTACTGACTACTGACTACTGACTACTGACTACTGCCAACTGCCAACTGCCAACTGCCAACTGACTAATGACTTCTGGTTACAGGAATCTCGATCGCAAATTCCGTACCTCGACCCGGTGCAGAATTGCACTTAAGCTCGCCGCCGTGTTTTTCCACCACAATTTGATAGCTAATAGACAGCCCCAAACCAGTACCTTTCCCCGGTTCTTTCGTAGTAAAAAACGGATCGAACAGCCTTTGATGAACCTCTGGCGGAATCCCCGGCCCGTTGTCAGCAATCCGAATCACAATATGAGAAGGATGCGGGATCGAATCATCAGAAACATCTGAATTTGCCTGCATCAAAATATCCTGTTCGTACTTTACTTCCGTAGAAATACGCAGCGTCGGCGAAGGACAACAAGGAATAGGCACAAGTTCCCCCTCGGCCCACTGTCCAGTCTCCATTGCTTCTTCTAAAGCATCAATTGCATTGCCGATAATATTCATAAAAACCTGATTTAACTGTCCGGCATAACACTGTACGCGAGGCAAATCACCGAACTCTTTGAGCAGCGAAATTTTCGGGTGTCCTGCGGTTTCTTTGAACCTGTGCTGCAAAATCAACAAAGTGCTGTCAATGCCTTCGTGAATGTCAACCTGCTTTTGTTCGGCTTCGTCCAACCGCGAAAAATTCTTTAGCGACAGCACAATTTGACGAATTCGCTCGGCTCCCATTTTCATCGATGTTAAGAGTTTTGGCAAATCTGCGAGCAAGAAATTTAAATCTATATCGTCTATTTCTTCTCTAATTGGCTCTGTTGGTTCCGGATATTCCCGCTGGTAAAGTTGCAGCATTTTTAGCAAGTCTTGAAAGTAATCGTCAGCGTGCATGACGTTGCCGTAAATAAAGCTAACTGGATTGTTGATTTCGTGAGCTACGCCAGCTACTAATTGTCCCAAACTCACCATTTTTTCATTTTGGACCATCATGCTTTGAGTTTTGTGCACGTCCTGCAGGGCTTTCGCCAGTTCTTGATTTTTGGTTCTCAACTGACTTTCCGAAAGCCGCACAGCTTCTTCTGCTTGTTTTTTGGCGGTAATATCTTTGCGAATTGCTACATATTGATGGGGGTCTCCGTTGGGATTTAAGCAAGGTACAATAGTTGTATCCAACCAGAATAATGTGCCGTCTTTAGCTTGATTTTTCATTTCTCCCCGCCAAACATTCCCTTGGCGGATGGTTGACCAAAGCTGTTTGAAAAAATCCGGTTGGTGATAACCAGAATTGACAAGTCTGTGGTTTTTGCCGATCAATTCTTCTCGCTCGTATTTAAAGATTTCGCAAAATTGGTCGTTGACATAGGTAATGACACCGAATTCGTCGGTATTTGAGACGATCGCAGATTGATCTAGTGCAAATTTTTCAAATTCTAATTCTTGGAGAGTTTGGCGCAATTCTGCTTCGGCTTGCTTGCGATCGCTAATATCGGTAATCATCCGCAAAACACCTGAAAATTCGCCTTTGTCATCGAACATCGGTGTCGCCGAGACGATCGCCCACAAGTAAGAGCCGTCAGAGCGAGCAAACTTAAAATCGTGGCGTTCGCGAATGCCTTGCCGCCTGCGCTGCACGTAACTTTCGGCTATTTCGCGAGCCTCCTCACCGATAAACTCAAATAGCGATCGGCCCAGCATTTCCTCCACAGTATACCCCAGCATTTCGGCCATCCGAGAGTTAGCAAAAGTCGTGATGCTGTCGCTGTCAAACATCCACACGCCCTCCGAAGCCGTCTCGACAATGCAGCGGTAATAACTCTCGCTCTCGCTGACTGTTGCCTCTGCTTGCTTGCGATCGGTAATATCGGTTTGCACCGCAATAAAACCTTCTAGTTGCCGGGTTTTTTTATAAATTGGCACGATCGACAGCGCCACCCAATAACCCTTTCCATCCTTACTGTAATTGTAAATTTCCTGATTAAACGTCTCGCCCGCAGCCAAAGCCGATCGCAATTGAGCAATAGTTAGCGCTTCTGTTTGAGGGCATTGCAGCACATCAACCAGTTTGTTTCCCAGCATTTCTGCTAGCCCGTAACCGCTAATCCGAGTAAATCCTTCATTCACCCATTCAATGCAGCCTCTAGCATCAGTAATAATCACACCATTTTGCGTTTTTTGAGCCACGATCGCCAACCGCAGCAATTCTGTTTCAGTTTGTTTGCTTTCGGTAATATCTTGAGCAATACCCAGAATGTACTTAGGCGCACCAGCCTCGTCAAACAAAGGAACCTTTTTATTGTGCAAAATCCGCTTTCCCCGGCGCGGCAGTTGGATAGTTTCTTCTGGAAAATCCACACATTTTCCCGCAGCAAATACTTTTAAATCCTGTGCTTGCAAGTAATTTGACTGCTCTGCTTCCAACAAGTCAGCAGCATTATTTCCCATTACTTCATCGCTGGAGTAGCCAAACAAATTTTCGCTAGCTTTATTCCAATAAATAAATTTTTGTTCCACAGCATCTTTAATAAAGACGCTCACCGGCAGATTTTGCAGTACCGCATTCAAAAAATGTTGAGTGTTTCGCAAATCTTCCTCAGCTCGCTTGCGATCGGTAATATCCCAAATCACTCCGTCGAGATAGACAACCTGAGACAGAGAATTGGCGACCGGCGAAACCGCAGCAGACAAAAAGCCCTCAATTTCCCCTTGTCCCTCTTGTGTTCTCACCTCATCCGCCTCGCAACAAACAGCTCTGCCTTTTTCGCAAACCCAGCTAATTTCGCCGTCAGCCCGGACAATACGGTATTCAAGGATGTAAGGAGTTTTTGCTGCTGCACTTTTTTGGACAGTATCACCGACATTTTTGCGGTCTTGAGGATGGATAATGCTGGCAAAAGAACGGACGCGACCTTTAATAAAATCAGAGGATGGATAGCCTGATATTTCTTGAATTGCCTCGCTCAAAAACGCCATTGTCCGTGTCGGTTCGCCGTCGCCATTACAGTCGCAGCTACAGCGGTAGACAGCACCGGGAATATTAGCTACTAAATTTTTATATCGTTCTTCGCTGCTTAATAAAAATGAGCTATCTTCCTGATGGCGGTCGCCTTTCTTAAAATTAGAAGAATTTGATGAAATTTGCATGATGTGTGTCACTTGTGAGTGCGGGGGGGCAAGTGTTAGAGTAGATCCCTGTATTAAAAATGAATTGAATTGGCGCAATAATCCGCTATAAACTAATATAGTACAAAATTACTTGTGCGAACATTCAGAAAATTTAATCCCGGCTAATAGGCAGAGCTAATCAAGGATATTATGTAAAAGACACAAGGCAGTTCGGCAACGCATTTGATAGCGAATGCAAAGGGATTTAACGCATTGATGTTCGGCAAAGATTTTTCCGATTCTCCCCCTCAGACCATCTTTCCGCGCGATCGAAGCCGCTGCAGTCATTTCCCCCAATCCCCCACTCTCGTTAGAATAAGATAAGTTGCCTTGCTACCGATCGCCCTCAAACAAAAAACCATGACTCAACAACAACCCCGGATTTGCATTCTCGGCGGAGGCTTCGGCGGACTCTACACAGCCCTGCGCTTGAGTCAGTTGCCCTTCTCCAAAACCGAAAAACCCGAAATCGTCCTAGTCGATCGGCGCGATCGCTTCCTGTTCGTTCCCCTGCTGTACGAACTCCTCACCGGCGAACTCCAAACCTGGGAAATCGCCCCGCCTTTTGCCGAAGTCTTGGAAGGCACAGGCGTGCGGTTTTGTCAAGGCACTGTCTCCGGCATCGATGTAGACAACAAGCGAGTGGAATTACGCGACGGGCCAGAAATTCCGTGCGATCGCCTCGTTTTAGCTTTGGGCGGCGAAACCCCTCTAGATACGGTGAAAGGAGCGGTTGAATACGCTTACTCGTTCCGCAGCCTAAACGACGCTTACCGCTTAGAAGAAAGACTGCGGTTTCTCGAAGCCAGCAATACCGACAAAATTCGGGTGGCGATCGTCGGTGCCGGTTATTCGGGAGTAGAATTAGCTTGTAAATTAGCCGATCGACTCGGAGACAAAGGCCGCATCCGGTTAGTCGAACAAAGCAATACAATTCTGCAGACATCGCCAGAGTTCAACCGCGAAGCAGCCAACAAAGCACTAGAAAAACGCAAAGTGTGGATCGACTTAGAAACATCAGTAGAGGCGATCGAATCCGACACCATATCCTTACTGTACAAAGGACAATTAGACGTTCTCCCCGTAGACATAGTATTGTGGACAGTAGGAACTCAAGTCAGTCAAGCAGTGCGATCGCTCCCCCTCAAACAAAACCAGCGCGGTCAACTAATAGTGAATTCGCAGATGCAAATAATCGACCATCCAGACATATTTGCCTTGGGAGACTTAGCAGAATGTCACGATGCAACCGGTCAAAAAGTCCCCTCCACCGCTCAAACAGCATTCCAGCAAGCCGACTACACCGCCTGGAACATTTGGGCCTCGTTGAGCGATCGTCCATTACTACCTTTCCGCTACCAGCCGCTAGGAGAAACGATGACATTAGGAATAGACAACGCCACCCTCACAGGTTTAGGAATCAAACTCGACGGACAACTAGCACACATTGCTCGCCGCCTAGCCTATCTCTATCGGATGCCAACATTTGACCACCAAATAAAAGTTGGTTTCAATTGGATTAGCAAGCCGATTCAAGAATTGCTGAAAAAGTAATAGATAAGACGGCGAATAGAATTCGCGTCTACACAAACGATGTCCGCCTCCGCGGACGGAAAAAAATAACTTAATTCCATTCGCCCAATCTTCTTCTGATTCTTCAACCTGCGGAGGCAGGTTTTGTTTGTAATTGCTCGTTACCAGGCTGTGCCTGGTAATGCAGATCCGGAGGCTCTGCCTCCTTTGATCTCGCAACTTAAAGGAGAGAGGACTGTAGGAGGTGCTTAAGTTATTAAATTTTCATTCCTAAGCTGTCGCGCCAATAAACATTGCATATTTAGGGCGGGCTAAGCTGTTGTGCACTTAAATTGTATATTTTGATGACAAGAAAAAATCGTCAAATCCTCTCCCCCTCTCCCCCTCCATCGCCATACACAATCTATACGAGCAACAGCTTAGAAGCCCACCCCACAAGAATTTTATTGTTTTGTGACACACAGTAATAGAT
>NZ_JBARVX010000165.1:0-3842 GCF_049646505.1 Microcoleus sp. | reverse complement strand
AACTGTCCCAGCCCCAAACCAAGCGGGCGCTCCAGAGGGCGATCAAGCAGCCGAAGGCGATCCAGTCTCGGATTTTGAAATGCAACTGATGCCATTCTACACGGTGTCGATCGGGACTGGTGAAGCCGCGAACTTTCATGGCGCTGGCAATTTGTTCGGCTCGCAACAGCAAGTTTTCTAACAGCCTCTCGGCGATCAGCAACCAAATTTGAGCGGCGCGGCGAAAGCCGAGTTTTTTCCAGTTGATGGCTCTAGTGCTCACCGATCGCACTAAATTTTGTATTTCTTCCAATACTAGAGGAATGAAGCGCAAAGATAACGTTAATGTTAGGGCAATTTCGGTGACTGGCAAGTGCAAGCGGCGCAGCGGGCTCATTAAATTTTCAATGGCGCAGGTGATTTCTTCGCTGGCTGTGGTGAGTAGATAGAGGTTGGTGCTGTAAATTACTGTGAAAAATAAGGTGCTGACGTTGATAGCTAAATCTATGGATTTGCGGGTAATTTTAATCGGACCTTGTTTGAATAAAACGTAACTGTAGCTTGTAGGTTGAGGGAGTTTATTTGGGATTTCCGATTGGGAATTTTGGGTGGGGGAGTTTGAACCCAAGTTAAAATGTTGGTACCAGGGTTTGGGCTTTTGAGCAGGTGGAAGAGTTGCGGGCTGTTGGGAAAAGGTTAATTCGTCGGCGGGGATGCGGGGCTGGTGTTCTGAGGGGAGTGCGTCGGGGGCGATCGCGCTCAGGCAAAATACTAAGATGCAGAATAGCATCAGCAATCCCATTTGCTGTTTCCACACGCGCAGGGGAATTGCGGCAGCCAGCGTCAGTACAATTAACATTGCTACTAACATCAACCGCCAAGCCGGATTGGCGAGTATGGGCGCGATCAAAAATGTCATCAACCAAGCTAGTTTGACGCGGGAGTCGAGCCGGTGCATCCAGGTTACTGGTTGTTCTAGATAAAGTCCGATGGGAAGCGATCGAAGTAAGTCCATGTTGTCGATTTTAGATTTTAGATTTTTAAGAATATCAATTTATTGAACCGCGAAGACGCGAAGGAAGAGAAAAGAAGGAGGAGAAAAGAATGAGGAGAAAAGAATGAGAAAAACATAAAAAAACGCAACTTAATTATATCATTAAACTGCGTTTTTTTATCTAAATTTTCAAATTACTTGACTCGGAGTGCTCTGTTTGTTGTGCTGACTTCTGAGGCACGAACTTTTTTGCCTCTCCAAAGCAGCCGCATTGGGGTACCGGTAAAGCCTAGGTGTTTGCGGAATTGGCTTTCCATGTAGCGGCGGTAATTTTCGGTGAAGCGTTTGGGATCGTTGACAAACAATGCAATTGTTGGCGGCTGCGATCGCACTTGGGTTCCGTAATAGATTTTGCCTTGTTTTCCTTGGCGGGTAACTGGGGCTGAGTGCCAGCTTGTGGCTTCTTCTATGACTTCGTTAATCACGGCGGTGGTGACGCGGCGTTTGTGTTCGTCGTCGGCTTTGTCTACTAATTCAATGATTTTTTCAACTCTCTGTCCGCTCATGGCGCTGACGAAAATCATTTCTGCCCAGTCGAGGAAATAAAGTCTGCTTCTTACTTCTTTTTCGTACTCGTAGATGGTGTCGTTGTCCTTTTCTATGGCATCCCATTTGTTGACGACTATGATGCAGGCTCGACCTTCTTGGCTGATGCGATCGGCTAATTTTTGATCTTGGTCGGTTACGCCATCAATTGCGTCAATTACTAGCAGTATGACGTTGGCGCGGCGGATCGCTTTGAAAGCGCGGTTGATCCCGAAAAATTCTGCGCCGTATTCGACGTTTTTCTTTTTGCGAATTCCGGCTGTGTCGATCAGGCGGTAGGTTTTACCGTTGCGTTCTACTAAGGTGTCGATCGCGTCGCGGGTAGTGCCGGAAATTGGGCTGACTATGGCGCGGTTTTCGCCGAGAAATGCGTTTAGCAAACTCGATTTTCCGACGTTGGGACGACCGATAATTGCTACTTTAATTTCATCTGATTCTGGCTCTACTTCTGTGGGAAGGTGAGTCATTAATTCGTCTAGCAATTCGCCGGTGCCGTTACCGTGAATGCCGGAAATTGGGTAAGGTTCTCCGAGTCCCAATTTCCAAAAATCTGCTGCTTGGGTGAGTCCTATATTTTCCGATTCACATTTGTTGACTGCTAGAATGACGGGGACTTTTTGCAGCCGCAGCCAAGACGCGATCGATTCGTCGCCGCCTGTGAGTCCGGTTTGTCCGTCTACTACGAAAATGGCTGCGCTGGCTTCTGCTAGGGCCGCCAGTGCTTGTTCGCGAATTAATGGCAGAAATTCGGTTTCGTCGTCAAATACTAGCCCGCCTGTGTCTACGACTTGATATTCGCGATCGCCCCAGTATGCTGGTCTGTAAGTGCGATCGCGCGTGATTCCCGGTTCGTCGTGGACGATCGCGTCTTGGCTGTTGGCTAAACGGTTGACGATCGTCGATTTGCCTACATTGGGGCGTCCAATAATAGCAACTATAGGTAGAGGCATAAAAGTAGCAGCAATTAGGCTGCGCCGTAATTTTGAGGTTTAGTCTTTGATTATAAGCTAATCTGACCGGAATTTTAGAGATTGAGCCTGTGTTTCTGTCTTTTCATGCTGTAGGCGGTGTTCTGCCGATCGCCCGTTTAAACATCGAACCCTAAAAAATAGGCACAGCCTGTGGATCTGCATTCCCAGCCCGACTCTGAGAATTAGAAATAAAAGTTGAATAACTCAACAAATCATCTCATCTGTAGTAATTCTTTGATGATTGTGAAGTTAGATATAGGATTTTAGCGATCGGCTATTATTGAAAACAACCAAGAGTTTAGTTTTTGACGGCAGCTTAAAACAGCAGCTTAAAACTAGAAACTAAATTCTCCTCAAAGCCAATAAATAGGTGGTGTACGATGGCTGTTCTGCAACTAGAAGACGGTACGACATACAGCGATATTTGCGCGGTCGCCAGCAAACTCGCTATTTTAAATATTGAGGTCGATCGCCTGCTAACGAAAAAAAATCCTGCGGTTCAAGAAATCCTCATCCAAGACATTCTCAGCGTTACAGAAAAACAGCAGATCCTTGCAGCATTTAACAGCAAGTTTGAACATTTAAAGCGCACAAGCGGATGTCAGTGGTGCGACTTAAAAGTGCTGCATCCCGGTTCGCCGCAGATTTACCCAATCATGACTCAAAGCGAGCGCACTCACACCCACACAGATGCAGAAGTTCTTCACGTTTTAGCTGGGGAATGTGTTTTTGGATTTGTGTATCCTAACGGCTCTCAGGTACAATTAATGTTGCAAGCTGAAGAATACATTAAAGTGCCGGCAAATACCGAACATTGGTTTTATCTCACTCCGTCGCTGTACTTGAAAGCCGTGCAGTATTACACCACGGCTCAAGGGTGGGTTCCTCAGTATACAAATAGGAAGTTGAAAATTAAAAACTAAGTCATTCGGCGATTGAAATCGCATCTACACAAACCATGTCCGCCTCCGCGGACTAAGAAATAAAGATCGAGCTTGGCGATTGAAATTGCGTCTACACAAACCATGCCCTTACAAGCGAGGGTGTAAAGAAAACAACCTAAATTTAACCGCCCATTCTTCAACCCGCGGAGGCGGGTTTGGTTTGTATAGACGCGGTTTCAACCGTCCGATATTGTAATTCAGTAGGTGTGGCAATTTCAAATTCTTCGCAGCGCTGCAACAGCGCTTCTATTTCCTGAGCGAGCAAAATTACTTCCGGCCAAGAAGAACCGTTGATTAAATCTTGGGCGTGAGCTAATTTGTTTCTCAATGCTTCTGCTGACTTTAAAA
>NZ_JBARVX010000164.1:0-3873 GCF_049646505.1 Microcoleus sp. | reverse complement strand
ATGTGCTATGTATGAACTCTTACCCCCCCCTTAACAAGGGGGGGTTGGGGGGGTAATATCTAGCGCTACTTTATGAAATTGGTATCACAGATAATTCGGTAGATTTGCTTACAAATTTGCTTCTTCCAAATAATCTTCTAAATCTTTAACGCGCTCCTGCGTCACTCTAGCTCTGCAATAAACGTAGGTAGGAGCAGCCAAAGTACCGCCTTCAAACTTCCCGGCTTCATAATCGCAAGTTCGATCGCGAAATTGAATCCAAGTACGCTGTGCTACAGTCAATCTCTGCTTTTGTTTGCTGTTGAGTTTAGCCCGAAGTTGCTGATATAATTGATTGAGCTTGGTGTCTGCTGCTTTGAACTCTTGACTAGAACACATATTCATGTCTAGCGTGGTTTGAGGACTTTTGCAGTTAGGCTGTTGGGCGATTTGCAGGGGAATATTGCTGGCTTGGCCCGGAAGCAAAAATCCCGCAGCTAACAAAAGTGAACTTGCCGTAAATGTTGCCCAAAAAATGCTATTTTTCATTGACTTGATACCGATTTTAACTTTTAATCTTCTCTGCTGGTTGAGCCGATCGCCAAATCCACCAAGCCGCCGCCCACAGAGTAAAATTGCCAATGAGAGTCATCGCCGCTTGCAGGGTAACGATCCATTCTAGGGCTGGGGAGTTGTCAAAATAGTGCCAAGTGCAGGCACACATAGCGCTGACAAGGGCGGGCAGCATTCCGAAAGAAAGGGCCCACCAAGCTCGGTTTTGAGTGACTTCGCCGTAAGTCCAAATTAACCAGATGGCGGCAATCCACTCGACGACGCTAGAGACGTGAATAATCCAGGTAGGAATTGACAAAGCGTGCATTTTTTGTATTCTAAAATAACAGAGAACGGGGAAGATCAAATATGTATTTATTTGTTTGAGGCTGTTAGCTGACTGCTAAGAAGGGCGGGCACGGGGGCACCGCCCCTACCTGTTAACTGTTAAAATATTTTAGGGTTCGACCGCAACAATTAGATATTGTAATACTTAGATTCCCCATTATAAACCAAGAGTAGAAATGCGAGCAATTTTGTGCGGCTATTACGGTAAAGGCAACGGCGGCGACGAGGCGCTGTTGGCATCGCTACTGCAAATGTTACCAGATGGGGTGACGCCGATCGTCCTGTCTGGCAATCCTGTCGAGACAAATCAGCGGTACGGGGTAGCTGCGCGCGATCGGATGAATGCGTTTCAAGTTCTCGATACACTCCGCAGCGCCGACGCGCTAATCTGGGGAGGCGGCAGTTTAATCCAAGACGCTACCAGCATGATCAGCCCTTTCTATTATGGGGGTTTAATGGGACTAGCGCAACAAATGGGCTTAAAAACAGTTGCTTGGGCCCAGGGAATTGGGCCTTTAAATCGAGAGATCACCCGCAAATTATCTCAGCGGTGTTTTGCTGGATGCACTGCCGTCAGCGTGCGGGATAAAGGCTCAGCTACCTTACTTGCTGACTGGCAAATTCCCTTTACTTTAGCGCCCGATCCCGTGTGGGCTTTAGAAAATTCCCCCGTATCCGGTTTGTGGAATTTACCAGCGCCCAGAGTTGCAGTTTGTTTGCGCTCCCATCCTACATTAACTCCCGCCCGTTTGTCAATATTAACTCAAGCTTTAGTTGACTTTCAGAAAGCAACCAGAACCTTAATTTTACTGCTACCTTTTCAAGCATCTCGCGACTTAGAAATTGCGAAAAATTTGCACGAAGCGCTACCCAAACGAAGTCAGATTCTGAGTTTAGACGATCCGAGAAAATTGAAAGGAGTATTCCGGGGAGTCGAAATGGCGATCGGGATGCGGTATCACAGTTTAATTATGGCAGCATCGGAAGAATGCCGATGTTTTGGCCTCAGCTACGATCCCAAAGTCAGCCAGTTAATGGAAGAGTTAGAAATGCCGGGATACTTATTATCCCAATTGCCAGAAGATCCGTATTCAATCAGCAAAACCTGGATCGAACACTACGCCAACGGCTACGCACTATCGCCAGAAAGGATAAAATTTATTGTAGGGCGATCGCTCTTTCATAAAGAAATATTGCAAACCGCCCTCCAGCAATCTCAATAAAAGGTAAAATACCGTGATAGCCAGCACAGCCGACCTAAAAATTACCTGGGAAAAATTGCCAGAAGATTTCATCTTAGACGAGGAACCTGTGGAAAACATCGACCAGCCCCTGCTAGCCTCCGCCTTGCGAGAAATCTTAGAAATTGCGGGGCTAATTGTAGCAGGAATATTAGTCGCCCCCAACATGGGGATTTGCGCTACATTAAACGGCAAGCTAGTTATCAAAGCTCCAGATTGGTTTTATGCCCGCAACGTACAAACGCTTGAGAATCAAGAAATTCGCCGCAGCTACACTCCCAACTTAGAAGGAGACATTCCGGCGATCGCGATGGAGTTTTTGTCAGCTACTCCCTGCGACGAATACTCTAGCAAACCAACTTATCCCCCCGGCAAATGGTATTTTTACGAACAAGTATTGCGAGTACCAATCTATGCAATTTTTGAACCTGCTACTGGATTGCTAGAAATCTACCAGTTAGATTCATCAGGAAAATATCAAATACAGCAACCCGATGCGAACAATCATTATTGGATTGCCGGAGTTGGATTGTTTCTGGGTGTTTGGCAGGGAACAAAAGCCGAAAGAAGCGGATATTGGTTGCGGTGGTGGGATGAAAGCGGACAGATGTTATTGTGGGGAGCAGAAATGGTAGAAAGAGAAAGGCAACGATCGGAAAGACTAGCCGCGCAATTAAGAGCTGCAGGCATTGAACCCGAAGCATAATACAATAATTTAGAAATAAAAAATCCTAACGCTGCGATTTTTTATTTCTAAATTAATCTGCGTCAATCCGCGTTCATCTGCCCATATCAGCGGTTAAAAACTACATTCAGGAGACAGCAAAATTGGCAAGAGTTAGAGTTCGGGAACACGTCAATCCCCTATCAATTAGATATCAAGCATCCGCCAGCCCCCCGGATTGGACTAAAATCTATGCCGACTTAAATTTGCCGCTGCATTTAGATATCGGCTGCGGTAGAGGAAGGTTTTTGTGGCACATGGCGCAAATCCAAACAGACTGGAATTTTCTCGGATTAGAAATTCGGGAACCTCTGGTAGATGAGGCGAATCTGTGGCGGGACGAAAAAGGCTTGACAAACTTGCACTATTTATTTTGCAATGCGAACAGTTCCCTGAAGCCAATTTTAGAAACTTTGCCCGCTGGTATTTTGCAGCGAGTCAGCATTCAATTTCCCGATCCGTGGTTCAAGAAAAAGCATCACAAACGGCGGGTAGTACAGCAGGAATTAGTCAGCGAGTTGGCTACTTATCTGGCTGTTGGCGGTGAAGTGTTTATTCAATCTGATATTGAGGAAGTAGAAAGCGAAATGTGCGATCGCTTTTCATCTCATCCCAGTTTTCAGCGTCAAAACGGCGACAACTGGCTAGCAGAAAATCCCCTGCCCGTTGCTACAGAAAGAGAAATTGCTACTCTCAAACGAGGCGAACCAGTTTATCGAGCACTCTATCAAAAATAATGCTCGCTTTGGCAAACTCACCTTTGTTATATAGCCTTTCGAGCGTAACATGAGGTGCTAGGAGTGGGCATAGGGCATAGGGAATAGGGCATAGGCAGGAGTGCAAGGATGCTGCATACCTCACCAAGCTTGAGAACCGCTATAAATGTTGTTATAATACCAGTTTCATAAAGTTATGCTACTACCGAAAGTTTGACTCCCCCCCCTTAATAAGGGGGGGGTTGGGGGGGGTAGATATGTAGCGCTATTTTATGAATTTGGTATAACTTACATCTTGCACCTTGTTAGGAAC
>NZ_JBARVX010000163.1:0-4316 GCF_049646505.1 Microcoleus sp. | reverse complement strand
CCGGGCCGACTTTAGCAGGAGCGATCGATTGCGATTGGGCTGCTTGCTGTACTACTTGTGTCATCGGTTGAGCCTGGGGTTCAGGCTTTTCGAGTCCGAACAGTCTTTTAAACCAACCCATAGTAGTCTCCTGAAAATACACTTTTTACAAAGATAACTCTAGAATTCCCAAAGACTCGTAATTGTTGCAAAACTAAGCGAAATTTATCAAAATGTTTTTCCGGCAGACTTTCAAAATCTGGTAGTCTTGCAATATCGGGGTTTTGATAGCGGTGGGTCAAATTATTTACCCGAACTCTAGTTGATATTATTCGGAAAGAGGATTGTTGTCCTCGCTACAAACGCGGTAGATAATATTGTTGGGCTTCTGACCAATTTAGTTTCAGCAATGAATCATCTCCACCGGGAAGCTGGAAACTCGGCTTAATTGCTTTGACGCCCAAAGCGTTAATAATCTGCGCTGCTACAGCTTTCGCCAACAGCGGCGGTACAGAATTTCCGACTTGGCGGAAACCGTGCCATTTGGTGACGTGAAATCTAAACCAGTCAGGATAGGAATGCAGCCGCGCAGCTTCTCTGACTGTAATGCACCGAGGGACGATCGGGTGAATCGGCCTTGGCGAAGTATAAGCGCCCCTCGCCCTGTCGGTTCCAGCCCTGAGAGTGTTGCAAACTCCGTCGGGGTGCAGCTTGTAAAAACGGCTGATCGGCTCTTTTTCGCCGTAGGCGGAGGCTGCAAATCTTTCTATACATTCGGGAGAATGTTTTGTGCGCCGACTCGAAGAGAGGATTTGTCGATCGTACTGGCGATCGTAACCATAATCATTTTCAAAATCATCGAATCCGCGCAAAAAACTCGCGTAATCGCTGCTGCAATTTCCGTACTCTGCTACTACCCAATCTCGGTGCAGCAACTCGCTGTACTTTTCCACTTCCGGCAAATCTCCAATCGCATCCCAAACAGTCGGAACAGCAGGTAAATTAATTTTTTTATAGCGTTTAGGAAGTTTATTTTTCGGTAGCATAGTCGTTGGCTGAGGATATTTTGGCAGATCAAAGTTTTTTTTGCACCCAATCAAAAACAATCGTTTGCGAGCTTGCGGCACTCCGTAGTGAGCGGCATTCAGAACTTGATAGTTTTCTTCTACTTGATAGCCTGATTCCAGAAAAGAACTAATTAAAATGTTCAGGAGTTCTTTGTGTTTGCCTGCCACAATTCCCGGCACATTTTCCATGACAAAAAACTTGGTTTTTAACTCTAAAACTAAGCGGTGAAAGTGAAAAATTAGAGAATTTCGCGGGTCCTCCACATCGCGCTTTCCCATCAGCGAGAATCCTTGACAGGGCGAACCGCTGATTACTACGTCTATCTCCCGCTTGCCGATCGCAGATTTGTTCCTAATTTCCGCTCCTGTTAGCTGTGCGACATCTTTGCACAAAATAGAACACATCGGGAAATTAAACTCGTGTGTCGCGCAGTGAATTGGGTCAATTTCGACGGAAGCAAGTACATCAAAACCTGCTTGTTCAAAGCCGAGAGTCATGCCGCCCGCGCCTGCAAATAAATCAACAGCGATCGGTCGCTTTTTCCGATTGCTCGACATAACATTTCAATACTAAAATTGTTTTAATTTGCTGTATTTAATTTAACATTTTTCATTATTTCGGCAGCCGCGCGATCGCAAACCCCCAAATCTCCGAGACTTTGGCGCATTTGGCGATAGCCCGCTTTTGTTTCCTGGCGCCGATCGGCATTTTGCAGCAATTCCAGTGCGTGGTTGACGATATTTTCCGCAGTAGCATCGTCTTGCAGCAACTCCGGGACGATCGGCTTCATTTCCACCAAATTCGGCGGAGACATAAAAGGAATCGAAAATTTCAGTACGTGGCGAGCAATCATCGCTGTAATCGGACTGACGCGGTAAGCAACAACTTGCGGAACGTCCAGCAAAGCTAATTCCAAATTAACAGTACCAGATTTTGCGATCGCCAGATCGGCAGCAGCCAAAATTTCCAGAGTTTGATTTTCCAACAAAGTAGCCCGCAAACCGTAATTCTCGATCGCCTGTTCGATTTTGCTCTCAAAAGCTTGGTTAGCAAGCGGAATCCAAAAATGAACCTCCGGCAATTGGGCTTGAATAATTCGAGCAGCCTCAAATATAACCGGCATCAGGTACTTGAGTTCTTGCTTTCTAGAAGCCGGAATTAGGGCCACCGACACCTGTTCCGGCGCAATTCCCAAAGTTTTGCGGGCAGCTTCCCGGCAGGGCGCAGATTGAATTCTATCCACCAAAGGATGACCTACCCAACTCACCTCGGCTCCTTTTTCCCGATAATAACTAGCTTCCTCGGGGAAAATCGCCAAAATGCGATCGGCAATACTGACAATCAAATCCGTATTGCGAGGAGAAATCGACCAAACCCATTCTTGAGGTGCGATATACCAAACCACGGGCAAATTTGGCAAACAGCGGCGAATGTAGCTACCAATACCGAGATTTGGAGTCAAATAATCAATCAATACAACCGCATCCGGGGGAAATTTTTTGAGATATTGTTTAGCTTTTTGCTGAACTTGGATTGTCGGCCAAATATACGGCACTGATTCTATAAGACCCATAGAACCAATACTGACAGTATCGCCTAAAATAGTAGCGCCAGCTTCCGCCATGCGTCCCCCACCCAAAGCTGTTATTTCTATATCCAAACCAGCGGCGACAGCATGGCGTTTTAAGGCAGCAACTAACAAAGCTCCTTGCAAATCGCCAGAAACCTCACCAGTGCTGATAAAAATTTTCATATTTTCAATTAAACTCTGATTTTAAACGGGTGAAATTTGTTGTAACAACTCAGTCACAGCATCATATTGATCTGGCATATTAGCACAGCGCAGGAGTAATTCTAAATCGAGGTCTGGCAGAAATGTACTGCGGGTAATTTGCTCGTAATTTTCACCTCTCAAGCAGTAGAGAGATAACTGATTGTTTTGCCAAAACCAAACTTCCCGAACTCCCAATCGTTTGTAAAATTCTAAAGTATCTATTCCGCCGCTGGTAATTACCACTTCAATAGCAATATCTGGGACTGTTTTTGGAGCACCTATATCATAGGAATCATCCGGCTCTTTTCTACCTCCCAACTCTCTGTTACCCAGAGTCGGCCCGCCCTTGCCGTAAAATCGAATCCCGCTTGCTCTCATATACGCTTCTAGCAGCATACAGAGCGTTTTTTTGATGATTTCGTGTTCCGGGGAGACAGTCATAAGTTGCAGGATGCGATCGAGATAGAAAAATTTTACACCGCCGATATCTTTAAAGGCTGATTCGATCGCTTCAAATTGTTCCCAGCTAACATCTGATAACCTGATGCAGCCATCTTGTTCTGTTTCAAGAAATGTAGATTTGACTGAAGTATATACATTCATAGGGCCAGCATCGCTCTGTGGATAGATTTATTCTAGCCCATTCACTTTTTACCAGGAATCAAACCGCGCCGCCCTTTGCTGACAGACTGCTGCACAAATCTCCGCAGGTGCTGCAAGTGGGGATTTTCTGGCAACAAATCCAACTGTTCCAAAGCTTGATTTAGGGTGTAGCCAGAATGGTATAAAATCCGAAAAGTTTTCTTCAAAACCAGCAAATCTTCTGGGGTTAAACCGGCGCGTTCGAGGCCTATTTTGTTGATTGCTCGCACTCTCGAAGGATTTCCCTCGACTAGCATATAAGGAGGTACATCTCGATCGATCCTGCTCAAGCCGCCCACCATCGACAAGCGGCCGATGCGGACAAACTGGTGAACGCCCAAAACCCCGCTCAGTCTGGCTTGAGACTCGATTTTGACGTGTCCGGCCAAGGCTACGGCGTTGGCGATAATTACCTGGTCTCCGAGCTCGCAATTGTGACCGACATGAACGTAAGCCATCAACAAATTACGATCGCCCATTGTGGTGCTTTCTCCCGCTCCAGTAGCGCGGTTGATTGTCACGTATTCCCGAATCACATTGCTGTCACCAATTGTTACCCTAGTCAGCGAACCTTCATATTTCAAATCTTGAGGTTCCAGGCCAATCGCCGCACCGGGAAAAATTTGATTTTTAGCACCTATTTCTGTTAGCCCATCGATAATTGCATGAGCGCCAATCTTAGTCTCCGGCCCGATTTTCACTCTTTCCCCAATTACAGCATAAGCGCCCACTTCTACAGTCGGGTGCAGTTCGGCGCGGGGATGAATCACAGCAGTTGGGTGAATCAAAGTAAGCATTTTTAATTAGTCTATTGTCTGTTGACGGTTGATGGTTGTCATTAGTCATTAGTCAT
>NZ_JBARVX010000162.1:0-25504 GCF_049646505.1 Microcoleus sp. | reverse complement strand
AATAACTGAGGGCGGGCACGGGGGCACCGCCCCTACCAACCAATAACTAATAACCAATAACTAATAACCAATAACTAATAACCAATAACTAATGACTAATAACTAATGACTGATGACTCTTAAAATTAAGGGACTCTTGGCACGACACTAAACCCGATTTAGGCTTTTGCAGCGTCCCAAGAGTCCCCTCACAACCGATCGAACTTATGTCCAACCTAGCCGTGAATTATGCGATCGAGCTTTCTAGGAAAGAGAGTTGATCGTGTAGTCGAGGAGAGCGCGGAACTCTACCAAGGCTTGAGGAGACATATCGCGAGGAGCGCAAGCGCGATCGCGAGTGTACACCAAAGCAGCAACGTAAGGAGCTGTAGGCAAGTTCAAGGCGCGGTAAACTTCGCGTTGACCGGCAATACCCCATTCATCAAGAGGGCCGGTGCCGCCAACTACCAAGCAGTAGTTGATCAAGCGCAGGTAGTGCTTGATGTCGCGCATACACTTGTCTTTTTTGACTTGAGTTTCGTTGGCTTCGCCAGCGTTGTTCAAGTAAGGATATTTTTTGATGCAAGCATCGTAGCCTTCTTTAGCAACTGCGTCGATTCCAGCAGCCAGCTTTTCAGCAGCTTCTAGACGAGCAGCAGCCCGTTGAATGCTTCCTTGAACCGATTCCAAGTCAGAAGAGGAGGGGAAACGCCCCGCCGCATCAGCAGCCGTAACTACTGTGGTGATTACTGATTTCATGTTCTGAGATCTCCAGAAATAGATTTTTGACAGTTTGTTTCAATTCAACTGGCCGCAGAGCCAGTAACTATTGGCCTGCTTGAATTAGCTCAGAGCAGAAGCAACGCGATCGAAGTAGCTAGCAGCTTCAGATGCCAAAGAGGAGCAGTCGCCATCAATGGTTTCCATTTTGCGGAAGCGATTGCCAGCTTGAGCTTCTGTATTTGTGTTGTTAATGTGAGCAACAGAGCTAGCTTTCATGATTTGAACTGCACGAACTGCGGAGCCAGAAGGCACGCCCAGAGCGATGTAGGTTTCTTTCAAGCCATTCAAGCAACGATCGTCCAAAACGGAAGCATCGCCAGCGAGCAAAGCGTAGCTAACGTAGCGCAGGATGATTTCGCCGTCGCGCAAGCAAGCAGCCATGCGGCGGTTGGGGTAGCAATTGCCACCTGCTTGAATCAAGCCTTGGTTTTCGCAGATCATGCCGGCGATGGCATCAGAAACTATGCAGCTAGCGTTGCTGGCGATCGCGTTTACAGCGTCCAAGCGCTTGTTGCCTTCAGCAATAAAGCTTCTGAGCGAAGCAAGTTCAGCTCCACCAATAGTACCGGTTTTGGCATCTGCCGTAATTACGGCTCTGGAAAATGCGTCTAGCATTGAGCTCTCCTTCTGAATAAAAGGTAAAAATCTTGTTATTTAACAAGTCGATTTAGAACATAAAAGACAACGGGCCTCTCAGTCTCATTTATTAGAAACAAAGTAATAATCTGTAACATTCTGCTATAGGGGACACAGGGCGCGGAGCATCCTACCAGGGGAGGATTTACGCAAAAAACGCGGTTTCTCCGAGAGATGCTTGAGGCCCAAAGCGGGTGTTCGATCCCGCCTGCGTCCACTCAGTATGTCTGGTCGATCGAGCTCCTCGATCTCGCCCGTGAGTCGATCGGCCTCGCGGATGAGTTTGACTCAGTTTTCTGCCACAGTGCCTTCCAAAGCCGCAGCAACCACCCTGTAATGCTCATCCCGCTGCAGTTGGGAGAGCAATTCTTTAGCTTGGGAGTCTTGAGTACCGTGGAGGGCGATCGCCGCCCGCCACCGATTCCGCCAATACGAATCTCGCGCCATAGTTGTTAGCAAACTTAAAGCCTCATCCTTCAAAGGAGACTTCAAGACTTGTTTGAGAGCCAGAATACCAGCTTCTCGAACAGTTTGCGTTTCATCATCAAGGGCTGCCATTGCTACCGCCAACAATACATCAAAGTGACTGGTTTCTACCAACAAAGAAAGCACCGTTTGACGAACCAACCAGTTATCATTACTCTCAAATAATTGTTGAATTACAGGAATTGCTGGCTCGCCAAAATCAAAAATAGAATTAGCTGCCTCAGCGACTACATTACTATCTGACTCTTCTCGAATAATCTTTTGCAAAGCAGCAAAAGACGCTTCATTTCGGTGATTTCCCAAGCCCATCACAGCAAGAAGGCGCAGTATGAAATTTTCCTCTTCACCTAGTTTTTGCAGAATTGGAACGGCGAGATCGGCGGGAAATTCTGCTAATTCGTCTAAGGCGGCTTTACGGATGTTCAGTGCGGGCGCGCGGAGGTTGGTTTCAATTTCAGGAATGCGATTTTTGTTCATTTTTTTAGTTGATTTTTTTAGAAGACTCAGCGATCAAAATCGCTGCTATCCAAACAAAACCAGCCTCTGCGGGTTGAAGAATGCGCGGTTTGACTTGCAGGGCGGTTTTAACCGCCGTCCGATCTCAGAATATCTATTCCCAATCATCAGCCTCCGACTGTTTGTGAATCTGAGAAATTGCCAACTGAATCACCTGTCGCACAGGCGCTTCCGACTCATTCACAAGCGCAGCTTCCAACGGTTCCAAAATAACAGAAAACTCCGGCGGATTTTCGCTAGTTCCAATTTTCATCAAAGCTAGAGCCGCCGCTTTTCTACTTTCCCAATTCGCATGGTGCAGCAACTCAATCAACTTAGGAAGTGCAGGTTTGTAAGCCGCAATTCCCAAAGCAGAGGCTGCTTCTGCGCGCACAATTTCCGCTGTGTCTGTTAGAGCATTAACTAACAGTTCAAAAGCGGCTTCTTCGGGTTCTTCTTGAGCGATTTTGGCGATCGCCCCTACGACAGCAGCCCGCACCTCAACCGAATCCGACGCGATTTCCCGATACAAATATTTTTTTGCCTTCGAGCCAATAAACGCCAAAGCCCAAGCTGCGTGTCCCTTAGTATTTTCAGAATGTTTTGGCGAAGCTAAAACTTCCAACAAATGGGGCACTGACGGTTCGCCCAACTGAGCCAGGGCTGCCGCAGCCGAACCGTGAACAACAGTATCCTCGTCGTGCAAAAAAGCCTCTAACAGCGCCGGAAGGGCGACGGGATCGCCAATCAGAGTCAGCGTTTTAGCACTTGCTCTGCGGACGACAGGGTTGGGGTGGTGTGCTAGAGCTTCCACCAAAAAAGGAGTTGCTGGTTTGCCAATTGAGCCGAGGGTTTCGGCAAAATTCAGCCGCATCATTCCCCGCGAATCTCCCATAGACTCGACCATCTTTTTGAGAAGTTCGCTATCGTTGGGATTGAAAGTTTCCAGAGCTCTTTGTTCCCTGACTTTTTGCAGCAAAGCGTCGCTTTCTGCCGGATCGATCGCTGTTTGAATATCAGTCATCTTGATTTTTGAGTATTTGAAGGTTATCTATAAAAAAATCCTTTTCTATTTTCTCAGATTGCGGGAGAATTTGGTAATTTTCAAGTCATATCGTGTCTGCTAGATTAACCGCACGCACTGCGAACATTTGGTATGCAGCCCAAAAAATGGCCAACACATAGCACAAAATCAGAAAAAAAGCAAGGAAAACCGACAAGACCCGCGAAAAGATCGATCGGCGATTTCAATCGCCGATTTCAATCTAATTCTAATCTTTTATCAAACAGCACTAAACTGGCTCATTTTCGCAATCAAATGGTCGAAATAAGGAGCTAATTTTGCTGCATCGCCCAAATCGCACCGCTTCAAACTAGCAGCCTTAATCCCTGACAAACCCAGAACCATTGCAGGCAAAGGAACGCCCAACTCTTGATAGAGCAAATTCATGTTGTGCAGCCCTTCCTCGCTGGTAAATTCCGGGATATTTCCCGCAATTCCATAGGTAATGCAGCGCAGAAAATGCCAGAAATCCCGCCAACAAGCCTCCGCCCTGGCGGGGGGATAAAGATCGCCTCCAGGTTCAGAAATATTTGGATATGCGGCTAAAACTTGTTCCCGGGCTTCCGATACGATATCGGCAGCACTGTCGCGCAGAAACTTAGCACTATTAATTGATGTTGGTTCAGATGAGTGAAGTTGTTGCAAATCTTCGTCTGCGAGATAGCGCCCTGCGTCGTCAGCAGCCTGAATCAGTTGGATTTCTGCGGGAGAGTGCGAATTTTCCCAGGCTGTCAAGCTGACAATTCGGGCTTTCGGGATTAATTCTTTGGCTTTTTCGCTTAATTGGAGAGTCATAGACAAATAGCTAGTAGATAATTCTTCGGAGATGGCATATTTAAATTTTACCAGAAGTGCGATCGGCGTCACCGCAAACCAGCCTAAATGTAGAGTATTTTGAAGAAAATCTTGTTTTAATTGCGAACTGCATGAAACAACTACTAAAACAGCTATGGCGAACAAGCACACCTATAAATAACTTTTTTTACATAGACAAAAATACACTGCTAGCATCACTCATAATTCCTCCAATCCACTTAATTCTTGCCAAAATATGCCTGTTGGTATCCTTCCAAAATGGCTCTTCAGCAATTTGGCCCTCAGCGGGTCTTTTCTTGGCAGCTTTTTTAATTCTAGGTTATCGGATTTGGCCGGCACTATTAATCGGTGACTTTTTGACTGAATTTATACTGTTTTATCAGCCAGATTTTCTGACAAGCTGTTTCATTGCTGTTTGCAATACAGCAGATACGCTATCCGCAAGTTTCCTGATTAATCGCTTTGTAAAACACCGAGATTTACTGGGGCGATCGCCAGATGTTTTCAGATTTTTCGTACTGCAAATACCCACCCCGATCGTCAGCACTACTGTCGCCGTTACCGCACTGTCTCTAAAAGGCATTAGCCCTTGGACAAGTTACCCAGAAGTTTGGCGGAGTTGGTTTACCTCAATCATTGCTGGTACGCTGATTGTAACCCCAGCAATTTTGGCTTGGGCTCGATCGCCCAAACCGTCCGAAAAACTTCGGCCGCCGCAGGTGGCAGAATTTGGACTTTTGCTGCTATTGCTGCTTCTCATCAGTAAAATCGCCTTTTGGGAAAAGTATCCTGTCGAGTACATGATAATTCCGCTGCTGATTTGGTCGGCATTTCGGTTCGGCGCGCGACAATCGACTTTGCTGGTGGTGATTGTATCGGCGATCGCAGTTTTTGGAACATCCCGCGGCTTGGGTTCCTTTGTCAGGCCTTCCCTCGAAGAATCGCTGTTTCTGCTGCAATCTTTTATCGGTGTTGTCGCCGTTACCACCTATATTTTATCTGCGGTAATTAACGAAAATAGACAAGCAGCAGCAGCCCTCAAAAAACTTAATAACGAGTTAGAACAGCGAGTAGAAGAACGCACTGTCCAACTTCAACAAGCCAAACAAGTTGCTGATGCAGCCAACCAATCCAAAAGCGACTTCCTCGCCAATATGAGCCACGAACTCCGCACTCCCCTCAACGGCATTTTGGGCTACGCTCAAATCATGAACCGTTCCCAATCTTGGGGAGAAAAAGAGCGCAATGGTGTCAATATTATCTACCAGTGCGGTTCCCATCTTTTGACGCTAATTAATGACATTCTCGATCTCTCAAAAATTGAAGCCGGTAAATTAGATTTGCACCCGAAAGCTTTTCATTTCCCCTCTTTCTTGCAAAGCATTGTTGAAATTGTACGCATCCGCAGCGAACAAAAACAAATTGAATTAATTTATCTCCCCGACGCTGAACTTCCCGCAGGCATAGAAACCGATGAAAAACGCTTGCGCCAAGTATTAATTAATTTACTGGGAAATGCCGTCAAGTTTACTGATAAAGGCAGCGTAACTTTCAATGTGGAAGTAATAAAATGCGAGTCATCGCCGCCGGAGCGATCGGCAATCGAAAACTCCAAGTCCCCAATCCCAAGTCGAACAATTCGCTTCCAAATAGAAGATACAGGCGCCGGCATGACTCCTGATTCGCTGTCAAAAATCTTTACGCCTTTTGAACAAGTAGGAGATAGCAACCGCAAGGCAGAAGGCACCGGACTGGGGCTGGCTATTAGCACGAGAATTGTGAGTTTAATGAACAGTAAAATAGAAGTAACAAGTCAATTTGGCGCTGGCAGTATCTTCGCTTTTACCGTCGATTTCCCCTTAGCTGCTGACTGGATAAATGCAGCCGATGTTGCTAGTGGCAAGCAGATTGTCGGGTATCAAGGAATTCAGAAAACTATTCTCGTCGTCGATGACAACTGGCAGAACCGTTCAGTGATTGTTAGCCTTCTGGAACCACTTGGTTTTGCAGTCGTCGAAGCTGAAAATGGCGAGGATGGTTTAGCTAAAGCATCTCAAATTAAGCCGGATTTGATCGTCGCTGATTTGTCGATGCCTGTGATGGACGGTTTTGAAATGCTGCGGGGGTTGCGGAGTTCTGAATCATTAAAAAACCTGCGTATCGTCGTTTCGTCTGCGTCTGTTTATGAGATGGACAGGCAAAAAAGTTTAGACGCTGGCGGCGATGATTTTCTGCCTAAGCCGGTGCAGCTTGAGGAATTATTTTCTATCGTGCAAAAGCATTTGCAAACTCAATGGAAATACGACCGGCAATCGCCAACTGAAACTGCTGCAAAGCAAGTACCGCCCCCGGCTGTATCTAATTCTGTTACCCAGAGTTCAGGAATGCCTATTCCTGCACCGGAAGATTTAGCTTTGTTGCTGAAATTAGCGCAGCAGGGCAGATTGAAAAAACTTACTGAAGAAGCTAAGCGCATCGAACAATTGGACAAGGGTTATACTCAATTTGTGGAGCAAATTTTGCAGTTGGCAAAGAGCTTTCAAGCTGACAAAATCGAGAATTTGCTCGATCGGTATATTCACTAAATAAGGAAAATATTTATGTCAGAAGCTGAGTTAATTTTAGTAATAGACGATACGCCCGCCAATTTGGATGTCATTTCCGAGGCGTTGACGGATGCGGGTTATGAAGTTGCGATCGCACTTGACGGCGATCGAGCTCTCAAACAAGTTGAATATACGCTGCCGAGTTTAATTTTACTGGATGTGATGATGCCGGGAATAGACGGCTTTGAAACTTGCCGCCGCCTCAAAGCTTCGGCAGCTACAAAGGATATTCCAGTAATTTTTATGACTGCTTTGTCGGATACAGCAGATAAGATTAAAGGATTTCAGCTAGGTGCTGTTGATTATATCACTAAACCTTTTGAAGAAATGGAGGTCTTGGCCCGCGTCAACACTCACGTCAAACTGCGAAATTTGAGTAAACAATTAGAACAAAAGGTATCCTCGCGCACGGCGGAACTAACGGCTGCTTTGGCGCAAGTCAAGCAATCGCAGTTGCAGTTGATTCAGAGCGAAAAAATGTCGGCGTTGGGCAATTTAGTAGCTGGTGTTGCTCACGAAATTAACAATCCAGTCGGTTTTATTTATGGCAATGTCAAGGAGTTGAGTTTGGCGCTAAGAGACATAGTAGATCACTTGGAACTTTATCAGAAAGAATGCCCAAATCCCGGTCAAGATATTGAACTCCACGCGGAAGATATTGATTTAAAATATGTGTTGGAAGATACAGCAAAGATATTATCATCGATGGAGATCGGATGCGATCGCCTCCGCAACATCAGCACTTCCCTCCGCACCTTTTCCCGCACCGATACGGCTGTCAAAGTGTCGGCTAACATCTGCGACGGTATTGACAGCACGCTGATGATTTTGCAGCACCGCCTGAAAGCTCAAGTTGCGAACCCTGAAATTCAAGTTATCAAGGAATATGGAGATATTCCCCCGGTAAAATGCTATTTGGGACAACTGAATCAGGTGTTTATGAATGTGCTTTCAAATGCGATCGATGCTGTGAACGATCGCAATTGCGGACACAGTTATAATGAAATTGCAGCCGCTCCCAATACGATTACTATTACGACAGCATTAACTGAAGACAGACAAAGGGTTGCGGTGAAAATTAAAGATAATGGTAACGGGATGTCAGAGGATGTAAAAGCGCAGATTTTTGACCACTTGTTTACTACGAAATTAGTTGGTCAAGGGACGGGGTTGGGTTTGTCAATCAGTCGCCAAATAGTTGAAGAAATGCACGGTGGCAGTTTGACTTGCTCTTCTGTGTTGGGCGAGGGTACTCAATTTGCGATCGAACTGCCGATCGACTAATGCGATAATTTAAACATAAATTGAGTGGGGATGGCTGGTTGACAAACATCGAGTATCCCCATTATCAAGTTGAAACCTGGTTTGTACAAACAAAACCGTAGAATAGCGGCTTGAAGAGTGCGCGGTGAAAATTAGTTGATTTTCTTGAGTCCGCTCCCGTCGGACATTGTTGGTACAGACTCGGTTTCAAACGCCGTCCGAATTTTCGGGCTGCGATCGCAATTTCGCTAGCGCCCCGTCGATGTAAACTATCTCTGGATGATTTTCCAACTGCTTCATCACTGCTTGCTTGGGCATTTTTACCTTTTTAGCCATTTCCAGGGTATCGTCGATCAGCCGTTGCCGGTATTGCTCCAACTCAGCAATTACTTCCTGAACTTCTTCTGGTGTTGAAGTTTGAGCCTCTAAATTTGCAGACATAATCTCATAACTGAATTTTTTATAATTTTCCCAAAATCCGGCAATAATTGCTAAAATTGTCAAGAAAAGTAACAAAAATATATTTAAATTGGCTCATGGAAATTAGCGAAATCGAAGCAGCGCTGGAAAGTTCGGATTCTCAAGACAGGCTGCGGGCGATAACGGCTTTGAGAAAGTGCGATGCTGCGGTGGCGCTGCCGGTGTTGCTGACCAAGGTGGACGATCCTGAGTTTATGGTACGATCGTTCGTGGCGATGGGATTGCGCCAGAGTAAAACTGCCGAATCCTTCGCGGCGCTGTTAAAAATGATGCAGTTCGATCGCGATCCGAACGTGCGAGCAGAAGCGGCTAATTCTGTGTCAATGTTCGGCACCGAGGCAATTCCTCACTTGGTGGAAGCTTTTCGCCGAGATGACAATTGGCTCGTCCGCCGCAGTATCATGGCTCCGCTGTACGAAATGCAGTGCCCGGAGGCAATATTGGAAATTTGTACGATCGGTCTAGCGGGCGAAGATATACCAGTGCAGGATGTGGCGACGGACGGGTTGGGCATCCTGGCAAATACGGAGAAAGCCGAAGAAGCGTTGCAGCAATTGCTACCTCTGGTGAGCGCCGAATACTGGGAAACTCGGATGCGAGTTGCGCGGGCGCTGAGAAAATTTGACAATCCTCAAGCTCGCGCTGCTGTGAGCTATTTGGCGAAAGATCGAGACCATCGAGTTGTAGCTGCGACTTTAAACGTTTAATATCAATTCCGGTTGCACTCATACATAATTGTTAACTGTTAACTGTTAACTGTTAACTGTTGACGGGCGGGTCGAAAAACTGAATGGTTGAGTGTTAACTGTTGACTCAATTTTATGATTCCGATGCAACCGGAAACGATATAATGTAAGAGATTGTAGTTCTGTTCGTGAGAGTATTCGCCGCTGTATCAATGATAATTTCCCGGTTTTATTTGGGATAATTGCCATCCTAAACCTGGATAGATAGCACAAAGTTCGGGCCGGACATGGATTGCTCAACTAATATCAGTCTGGTTGAATTTCCTTTCTCCTTCAGTCCCCGTCTGCTGGGACGAAAGTTTGTTTGGCCCCAGTTTCAGCCGCCGGGATATTTCCGAATCGCCCGCGATTTTCTTGATTTAATCCCAAATCTCAAATCCAAAATCGATCGCCCCCTTTGACATTTAGCCAAATTTGGTGTATACTTGGCCGGTTGCGATCGCCAATGGTACGATCGGCTCAAGCTAAATATCTTTTTAAAAGCGCGGTGGGCGCAAAGTAATTTCATGGTATACTCTGGAACTGTTTGCTGGCTTCGCTTCACTGCCCGGATGACGATCGGGGCGATCGCAGTTTTGACCCTGTTGGCACCGCTCCAAGCCCAAGCACAACAACCTTCTGCACCAGATAACCAACAGCAAGTCGATCCCGCCGACGACCCCACAGACCCCAACAACCTCCGCCCTCTGACGCAAGACAGCAGCCTGCTGAGCATTGCAGGAGGTCAGCGCTTGATGGCAGAAGCCAGCGGAGCTATTTCCAATCAAAATTACACTCTCGCGGCTCAGAAGCTCCAAGAATCCCGCCAAGTTTTCAATCAACTATCCAACTTCTACCAACAACTCAGCAGCAGTTTTGCTGGAATTGACATCCGCTTAGCCGACAGCAACCGCACCAAAGCTGTGGAAACAGCTCAAATGCGCGACGAAGCTACCTATCGGCTGGCGTTGGTGCACCGGGCGCAAAACAAGCCGGAACTGGCTGTCCCCCTACTGATTCAGATTATTCGATCGCAGCAGCCAACTCGCGACTTGGGCAAAAAAGCTTACCAGCAGTTACTGGAATTGGGTTTTGTGGATGCGCCTTTTCCTCGGCCTGCTGCTAATCAACCGCGATCGTCTAACAAATAGTTCCACTAAAATACTCAATATAGCCCTTTATCACAAATACCAATGGTTACACCGTCTCAAGTAGCAGAAATGATTCAGGCAGAATTGCCCGACGCTAAGATACAAGTTGACGATTTGACCGGCGGGGGCGACCACTACCAAGCGAGGGTAGTCTCTGCTGCCTTTGAAGGCAAAAGTCGAGTAAAGCAGCACCAACTGGTTTACGGCGCTCTCAAACAGGCAATGGCTAGCGAAGCCATCCACGCTTTGGCCCTGGAAACTTTAACTCCCGCCGAATGGGCAGCGAAAAGTCCAGTTGCTTAATTGTTGAGTTGCTCTGTTGACACAAGTTTGTCCTTGTGTCAACAGTTAGTTAACAAACAATTGGAAACCACATAAACCGGGTTGGTTCGCCGGAATCAATGGCTGCAACGAAAGCTTTTCCTAAAAAACCCGGTTCCTGGATCAGTCAACGTTGAAAAATTTTTCAAACAATATTAGGAGCTACCATGACTACAGCACAGGAAAGAATTGACGGCTTGGTTAAGCAAAACAAAATCATGGTGTTCATGAAAGGCAACAAATTAATGCCCCAGTGCGGTTTTTCTAATACCGTGGTGCAAATTCTCAATACTTTGGGAGTGCCTTACGAAACTGTAGATGTTTTGGCTGACCAGGAAATTCGTCAAGGCGTTAAAGAGTATTCCAACTGGCCGACAATTCCCCAAGTTTATATCAACGGCGAGTTTCTTGGCGGCTCGGATATTATGATCGAGATGTATCAAAAGGGCGAATTGCAAGAAGTTGTAGAAGTTGCTTTGGCTTCTTAAAATTAGACAAAACAAACATATCCCCGACTTATTAAATAAGTCGGGGATATAAGCTGTCACGCAAATAAACATTGGATATTCAGAGCGGGCGGGACACCCCACAAGACTTTTATTTTTTTTTGACCTTCAATTTAAATGCCGCAACGGCTTAACAGCGATTGGGTTTGACGTTGAACTAGGTTGATTTACCGCAGAAGCAAGTTCGGCAACGGATTCGTAAGGGCGGATGTAACGGATATAACGGATGTAACGGAGATCGGCAAGAAGGAATAAGGAATAAGGAAGAAATAACAAACAACCAATTCCCGATGCCCAATTCCCGATGCCCAATTCCCAAATAATCAAGGGTTTATTAAACCGAATTTACTATTTAGTAATAGTCTGCTTCAGTTTGTGTCTGTGTCTGCGGCATTTCAAAATTCGAGGGGTCGTGAATGTAACGCGCCGCTTCTTCCTCTAATCTGTGAATCAAATACGGTTCTAAACCGTTTGAATGTCGCAGGGCTGCTAAATAGCCGTCTAAGTAAAGCCGCAGGTCATCGAAACGATAACCTCTATTCCACATTTCGACGAGGGCGTCGGTCAGTTTTTGGTAGTGCCGGATTGTTTGAGTGTCTTGTAGCATGGTGTGAGTTTGAAATCCTTTGTGGTGTATAATGACGGCGGGATTTAGAAAATGCCTCGATTGATGCTGAGTTTCTCAGCAGCAGGCTATTGCTAAATAAAAGTTTTTACCCTGCTCAACAGGCTACCCTCCATAAAAAATTTCACTCGCTGCAATGCAGTGGCTCGACTTTTTGTATCGCCCCTAAATAATTCGCCTCGGGTTTGATAGAGTCGGGATGTTGCTGAATTTGACGATCGCACTGTGTGAGTGTTCCGGCTACCGAGCGAACGGTTGGAGGAATTCTAGTTTGAGTTGCGCGATTTGTCAACATCCTAGAACTGGGAGCTCTGTCGGGAAGTTCGGTCAAAGCAGGCGGTTGGGGCATAGGGGCGATCGGCTGTACGCTGTCTTACTTTTATTGTAATGTCACCGCCACAATGATTTAACCTTTCTAGAGGGTGACGATCCCAACTTGACAAAATCTTTAAAATTCATACCATCGATTTGTTCGCAGCTTTAAATGGAGCTAAGCCTTGAGTAGCGATGGTTACAAAACCATGACAAAAGCTCTGTTAACCTGGTAGCAATTAGTGATAAGGGAAGCTCGCCGCTGTGGGATCTGCAAGTATTTCAATTGTTGAAGGAAATCCGCACCTGCGATCGCTCTTGGGCTGGCATTTACAGCAAGTCGGTCATTGGGTGCACCAGTCAGCAGATATCAGTCACGCTAGGGAAATATTTTTTAGCCGTCAGCCAACCCTGGTCATTTTGGATGCCCAATTGCCGGATGGGGACGGTTTGGAATTTTGCCGCTGGCTGGGAGAGCAGCAGCAATCGCTGATTTTGATGCTGTCGGCGCGGGATTCGGAAGCGGATATTGTGGAAGGTTTGAAGTCGGGGGCCGACGATTACCTCACTAAACCGTTTGGGATGCAAGAGTTTATGGCTAGGGTGGAAGCTTTGATGCGCCGCAACCGCACGATGGTACCGCCGGCGATGCTGGAGTGCGGGCTGCTGAAAATTGATTTGGTGCAGCGCCGAGTCAGGTTGTACGAGCAACACATCGAGCTGACTCCTCAAGAATTCAGCCTGCTGTACGTGCTGGCTCAAGCTGGAGGAGTGCCGCTGTCGCGATCGGATTTGCTCAGCCGGGCCTGGCCTGATGCTATTGACAACCCCCGGACGATCGACACTCACGTACTCTCTTTGCGTAAAAAAATCGAAATCGACCCGCGACAGCCGAGCCTAATTCAAACTGTGCGGAATGTCGGCTACAGGCTAAATCTGGAGTTTTTGAATACAAATCAACCGCATTCACCAGCGCCCGGATCTGTGATTTCTGAGACTATTGTCAGCCGATAAATCTGATTTTAGGTTGCGAATTGATTGGCGATCGCATCTGTTTTCGCCGCCATGATAAAATCATTGCGGTGCAATCCAGAAATCGCGTGAGTCCACCACGTTACCGTAACTTTTCCCCACTCGGTTAACAGCGCCGGGTGATGTCCTTCAGTTTCTGCGACTTCGGCGACGCTGTTTGTAAAGGCGATCGCACTTTTGAAATCCGGGAATTTGTAGGTGCGTTCTAACTGGGGAACGCCATTTTTTTCGACAAAATTCCAGTCGGGAATTTGATGTTTGAGTTGGACAATTTCGTAAGCTGTGACGCGCGGAGAGTTTCGGCGGCAGGCGGCACAGCGTTCTTTTGCTAAAGATTCCATAAATTGCTTTTGAAATTCTCAACAAGGTTAAATCTGCTATCCTCTTACTTTAACTTTTTAAAAGAGCGATCGCCCTTAAGCTAAAGGTACATAACTAATGCGATCTAGATATTCATCATCATCAGCCGCCTCTGCAATTAATACTAAATCGGCAATCACTTCACCGACATCTGCTTGACGGCGAAGCACCAAAATTCCTGCTACATGGTTGCCTGCGTTTAAATGATCTGCCAAGTGAAATGGCATTGAACGGCGGTTTTTAGTTATCAGTAAAAAACCATTTTCTTCACACCAAACTAGAATTTCTGGATCGAGTGCGCCTCTAGGTGGCACGCCTGAATCGCCAACCGTGCGGACAATTAAATTCGGTAGATAACGCAATAGCTGTTCGCGATATAATGGCGGCATATTTTCATCTATAAGGTAGTGAATTGCCATTTATTGTGCAGCCAGATTCGCTTCGCGTTCTGCTTTTAACTTCCGAAGCCGGAACACAACAGGGGGAGGATTTTCATCGTGTCCTGCCTGTGCTTTTAGAGTGTACTCTAACCAATCTTCTACATACTTTCCTACAATTTCGGGATTTTGTAGATAGTAAAAAATTGTAGCGTAAATCTGCTCTAAAGTTACTGTCGGAAACAGCTCTGCTATGACTTCTGGTGATTTCTTACCATAAATGTATTCATCAAGAATATCCTCGATCCCAATGCGCGTCTCTTTAATGCGAATATCATCATCCGCCCAAAAATCAAAATAGTCTTTTAATTGTTTTGGTTGGTTGAGTACACTTACTTTAACTGTTTTGGTCATTGTCTCTGGATCGCTATAGAACACTTAACCAATTTTAATTATAGCAGGATCGCTGTGCGTCAGGCTGAGGTAAATAGAAGTTCGATCGCCCTTTTTTTTCCAGACTGATGAAAAGAGCGATCGCGCTTTCTACAAAACCCGCCCAATTCAGCATTAACCGTTCAAGAATCGATCGGGATCGATGCCGGAGTCGCGCCGTCTTTGCATCAAAGATGCTAACCGAGTTTTCGGCAAATTCGGCGCGCTGTTGTTCTTGTTTAGCGCGTTTTTCTAGAGTCGGAATCCAATTTCCTTCAGCATCCTACCAGCGCCGCCGCAGTCGATCGACTCCCAGATACTCACCTTGCCACAAACCCAAACCTAAATCTATCTGGGCCATCCCTTTTATGCGGCGGTTGAAACCCCTACTGCACGCACAAAGTCGGCAGAAACCCGACTAAAGAATTAACTAGACGAGAAACCCGGATTTCGTGTAAAGCAAGCAGCGTGCACCGTACATTATGGAACGGAAAAATTAGACTTTGACTTTCAACCGATCGCCTTTTTAATCAAATCCAACTTACCCTTATAGGGAGCATACCGCCATTTCAAATCCAGCCAAAAAGACTTTTGCAGCACGCTTTTGTAATGCGAAAAAGTATCAAAACTTGCTTTCCCGTGATAACTCCCAATGCCGCTTTCGCCAACTCCCCCAAACGGCAAAGTTGTCACTCCCACTTGCATTACCGTGTCGTTGATACAAAGTCCACCTGATGAAGTTTCCCGCAAAACTCGCTGTTGTTTGTCTTTATCCTTCGAGAACAAATACAAAGCTAACGGTTTGGGGCGGGCGTTGATTTGGGCGATCGCCTCTGAGAAATCATCATACTCCAACACGGGCAAAATCGGCCCAAAAATCTCATCTTGCATCACCGGCGAATCCCAAGAAATATTATCTAAAACTGTCGGTGCAATATATCTATCTTCCGGCTTAACTTTCCCGCCCACGAGAATATCTCCATCTTGGATAAACGCACTCAAACGTTCTAATTGCCGCTGATTGATGATTCGCGAATAGTCCGGGCTTTGCTGAGGATCGTCGCCGTAAAATTCGTGAAGTGCTGTTTTAATTGCCTGCATCAAATCAGGCTTGACTTTTTTATCGACTAACAGGTAATCAGGAGCGATACAAGTTTGTCCGGCATTGATAAATTTGCCCCAAGCAATGCGTTTTGCGGTGTATTCAATCTGAATATCTGAGTCTACAATGCAAGGACTTTTGCCGCCCAATTCTAATGTTACAGGTGTCAGGTGTTTGGCCGCAGCTTCCATAACTATTTTACCGATTTTTGTGCCTCCGGTAAAGAAGATGTGGTCGAATTTTTCGGCTAATAATTGTTTGCTGATTTCCACGCCTCCTTCGACGGCTGCTACGTAGGCGGGATCGAAGGTTTTGGAAATCATGTCGGCGACAACTTCGGAGGTGTGCGAGGCGATTTCTGAAGGTTTGAGGATGGCGCAGTTGCCGGCGGCGATCGCCCCGACTAAAGGTGATATCATGAGCTGAAACGGGTAATTCCAAGGCCCGACGATCAAAACTACGCCCAAAGGTTCTGGGTAAATGCGGGCTGATGCGGGGAATTGGTCGATCGAAGTTGGCACTTTTTTCGGTTTTACCCAAGATTTCAGGTTTTTGATGGCATAATTAACTTCGGCGATCGATGCGATTTCAAAATAAGCCTCAAACTCCGGTCGATTCAAGTCTGCCTTGACAGCAGCGACTATTCGTGATTGATTTAGTTCGATCGCACTTTTGAGTTTCTTCAGTTGTTCGATCCGAAAATCCACATCCTTAGTTTTCCCAGTTGCAAAAAATTGCCGCTGCTGCTGGATAATATCGCTGACGCTGATTACCATTTTTTGTCCTCCATGTCTATAAATAAATGTTACAACAGGACAAGGGAAATGGGGTAAACTTGAAATGTTGCACCATTCTTAAGAACGGGCAAGATGCCCGTTCCACCAAAATTCAATGTTCTTGTGGAATGGGCATCTTGCCCGTTCCTAAAATAGTTTACTAAAATCGATTACCAATCATCAATTACCAATTATACCGTTAACTCATGAAAATATCTAGAAACGATTTTTTTTTCTGTTCCTGCTGGCTGCTTTGTTTGTTTGCAGTAGCAGGATGTACCTCTAATTCCCAAAAACAAGTTGTCATCTGCTCGAAAGACTTTACCGAACAAGTCATCCTAGCAGAAATTTTAGCTATTCACATCGAAACCAAAACAGATATCAAAGTAGAACGCGAACTCAACCTCGGAGGTTCGCTTTGCCATCAATCACTAGCAACAGGTAAAATCGACTTGTACGTCGAATATACGGGCACAGGTTTTACCAACATTCTCAAACAAAAACCGATTTCTGACTCCAAAAAAGTCCTCGATTACCTCAAACAAGAATATCCCAAACAGTTTCAAGCAGAATGGATGGAACCGCTGGGATTTAATAACAGTTTTGCGATTATTGTGCGCGGAGACGACGCTAAAAAACTCAATTTACAAACTCTCTCGCAATTGGGAAAAGCTGCACCAAAATTGCGCGCTGGTTTCGGCCCGGAATTCAAAGAGAGAGAAGATGGATTTCCCGGATTAGCTAAAACTTACGGGATTAAATTTGCCGAAGAACCGAAGGAGTTGCTGTTAGGATTGCTTTATCAAGCGCTGCAACAAAAAGAAGTAGATGTGATTGCCGGTAATACGACGGACGGTTTGATTCAAAGCTTGGGTTTGGTAGTTCTGAAAGACGACAAAAACTATTTTCCGCCCTACGAAGCAGTGCCGGTTGTGCGATCGCAAATTTTGGAAAAATACCCGGAATTGCGCCCTGTCCTCGCAGAATTGGGCGGCAAAATCTCCGAGGAAGATATGCGGAAACTCAACTATCAAGTTGATGGAAAACAGCAGGAAGCTGGACAAGTGGCGCGGCAGTTTTTGCAGCAAAAGTTGGGCGGCTCAAAGCCTGCGACTCCGGCGAAATAAAGGCAGGAATGATGCAAAAAGTGGTTTGACACGCTACGTCCGGTAAGGTGTGCAGCGCACGCATACATATACTTCTAGCGGATGTCGGCGTTAGCTTAATTTGCCAAGCTGCAAAACTGGAGCTTTGATTGATTCAATCTGGGACTCGGCAACTTCAACTGTAATTGCTTCGACATTGAAACCTTCTAAGCTATAACCGTCTTCTTCACCTTCCGGCATCGGGTAATGGTCAACAATAGTTGCTATAGCACCTTTTTTTAGATTGTAATTGGGGATGTCTTCGCGCAATGCTACCTGTGAAAACAGTTTAAATTTCATGGGCTTAATATCAAATCTTCTCTTCATCGGAATAATACAAACGGAGGAGACGGCAGTGCCGTTTCCCTACAATTTATGGGGTAGGGACACGGCACTGCCGTCTCCTCTCCGGCCGCCCAAGCTTGCAGCCCGTGCTACGATTATTTTAGGGTAGGGAAACGGCATTTCCGTGTCCTCCGTTACTTAAGTCCCTTCACTCAGCCTCCGCAAATTCAAAATATCGCTCATCTTTTTAATTTGCATACAAGTCCGCTCGAACTGTTCCTTATCCTCAATATCCATGCACAAGTCAATTAATGCGGGCAATCCGGGATAGGTTTTTACTTGAGCGCTGCGGACGTTGACTTTGTTGTCCTTTAAATGCGACAGTACATCGTTGAGAACTCCGACTCGATCGAGTGCCTCAACTTGAATGTTGACAGCATAAGTATTCGGGCGGGTAGCACTGCGATCGCTCGAATTCCAACTCACAGGAACCAACCGATCTCCTGGCACGTTTTCGACATTGGAACACCCTTGCCGGTGAATGGAAATGCCGCGAGTGCGAGTCACAACTCCAATAATTGATTCCCCTGGAATCGGACAGCAACAGCCGGATAAATGGTAGAGCAATCCCTCTACACCTGCGATCGGCGATTTGCTCGGAGACGAACTCGGTACGGGTTTCGGTGCCGTCGATGCAGGTATTAGCAGGGGGATTTCCTGGGTTCCTCCGGGTGCAGCTTCAATTTTTTGCTGCACTTTTACTAAATCTCGCAGTCGATTTACTACGAGGTTTAGGGTGACTTCGCCGTAGCCCAAACCGGCGATTAAGTCTTCGACGCTGTGGTAGTTGCAGCGCTGAGCTACCGACTGCATGGGTTCGGATTTCAGCAAGGATTCTAAGCCGTTTTTGCCTAATTCTTTTTCTAGCAATTCCCGCCCGCGAGCGAGGTTTTCATCTCGGTGCGATCGCTTCAACCACTGGCGAATTCGGTTTTTTGCTCCGTTTGTTTTGACAAAATTCAGCCAGTCGGAGCTGGGATGGCCGTTTTTTTGGTTCAATATTTCTACGATGTCGCCGTTCTTTAAAACCTTGTCTAGTGTCACCATCCGCCCGTTGACTCTCGCACCGGTGCAGCGATTGCCAATTTCTGTGTGGATGCGGTAAGCAAAATCAACGGGTGTCGATCCGCTGTTTAGTGAAATCACGTCTCCGTTGGGAGTAAAAACGTAGATATCTTCGTCAAATAAGTTGTCTTTAATACTTTGTAAATATTCGCGATCGTCTTTGAGATCGCTTTGCCATTCTAGGAGTTGCCGCAGCCAAGTAAATTTTTCGTCTTCACCGGTGACTGCGGTGCTAGAACCGCCTGTTTCTTTGTATTTCCAGTGGGCTGCGATCCCGTATTCTGCAATGTGGTGCATTGCTACTGTGCGAATTTGTACTTCGATGGGGCGGCCGCTGGTGCCGATGACTCCGGTGTGCAAGGATTGATAGCGGTTGGCTTTTGGTAAACCGATATAATCTTTAAAGCGGCCGGGAATCGGGCGGAATGAATCGTGGACGATCGCCAATGCCCGATAACAGTCATCGTTAGTTTCTACAATTATCCGCACCGCCGCAATATCGTACACTTGGTTAAAGCCTTTTTGGCGGCGCTGCATCTTCCCGTAAATTCCGTACAAATGTTTGGGACGGCCGCTGACTTCATAGCATTTAATGCCTAAATTGTCAAGCCTTTCTCGCAAACTATCTGTGACTTCTGCGAGTTGAGTTTCTCGATCGCCCCGCTTCACCGCCACCAATTCCTGAATCTCGCGGTAAGCGTCCGGTTCCAGGTATTTAAACGCTAAATCTTCCAATTCCCACTTAAAGCGCCCGATACCCAAACGGTTCGCCAGGGGAGCAAAAATCTCTCTGGTTTCTAGGGCAATACTGCGCTGTTTTTCGGGAGACAAATGCTCCAAAGTCCTCATGTTGTGCAGTCTGTCTGCTAGTTTGACTACAATCACTCGAATATCTTTAGCCATTGCCAGAAACATTCGGCGGAAATTTTCCGCAAGGCGCTCTGTTGTGCTGGAAAAATTAAATTTAGAAAGCTTGGTGACACCTTCAACCAACTGTCGCACTTCCGCGCCGAACCGCTGTTCTATTTCTTCGAGAGTAATATCTGTATCTTCAACAATATCGTGGAGGAAACCGGCGGCAATCATGACGTTGTTGCCGCCCATATATCGGAGTATTCCCGCGACGGCTACCGGATGGCAAATGTAAGGTTCTCCAGATTTGCGGTACTGTCCTTCGTGCAAGTCGCGGGCAAATTCAAAGGCCCGACAAATTAAACTGTTGTCAGTCGAGCAATTGGCGTTAGGGGCCGCATCAGTCTGCGATCGACCATTCAGGCATTCTTGCAGCCAATCGGGAACGACGGCAGGATCGATCGAAGGAGAGGCAGTCAGAGTGTTTGCGTTCATCGGGTACACCTTTAAAAATTAGAAATACAAGTGGTTGAAAGCCAGTTTTCGGTTGTATTGCCGAAATTATGTGTTTAGCTATACTAAACTAATTGAATGCCACAATTTGCAATTGGCAAAAATAGTCGATTTTTGTGTTAACTATACCTATTTAATTTTGAGTCGCCGCCCCTCGCAGGTAGGAAAATATATTGACTCCAGGCGTTGCTGCTGCGGTCGGTCGATCGGTAAAATAGGAATGTTTTGACCGCAGCAGTTGAGGTCAGTGGATTTAAGATTGAAGTATTTTAGATTTTAGATTGACTCCGCAGATGCAGTCTGGGAGATTGAAAAAAAAGTCTAAAATTTGGGGATCGAGCCTGACAGGGTATCGGTTTTTGGAGGTCGCGGGCGATCGGCGATCGGCGCCAACGCTAAACTAAAAGCAACAGCCTTTTCTTCCGAGTCACGTCGGCGAGTGATGAAATTTTCTCAATAAACAGGCAATTGCTGCCCAAATCCACGGCTTCCCTGAAATAGGAGCAAAGGTTAAACAAGAATCTTACCTTAGATTATAAAGACAAATTTGTTGACAAAATCATGATATTGTCCGAAGACCGCCGCCAATGCTACCAAGAATTACAGCAAGCACTCGAACAGCTACAAAGAACTGCAGCACAGGACAATCCCGATCGGGCTGCGCTGGCTGCAGAATACACAAAAGTGCAACAATTTTTCGGAAACCAGATTATGAAAGCCCACAGCCGTGAGTTAGACGCGCCACAAACACCCCCCGAGCAGTCCTATCTGACGGAAATACACAAACAACTGCGGTTATTGGGGACAGATGTCACGTTTTTGCAAGCAGCCAAGCAGCCAGCGACAGCACAGGCGAGGCAAACTGCGGCTGCTGAGCGACTCAACACGCTAATTGGCTACTGCGGCGCGCTGCTGCAAAAAAATTCTGGTTCTGAGCGGGCCCGCCCGGATGCAGAATTAATAACTGAATAAACAGGGAATCGAGAAGGCAAGGAGAAATAAAGCGGTGGAATGTCCAAAATGCAAACATCCCAATTTAGAAGGCGGCACCTTAGCCGGCAGTATGTCGGTGCGGTGGTGTCCCAACTGTTACGGTATCTGGATTCCAGGCAGAGAATACGAAGCTTGGCAGAAAGAGCAGAGCCAGTGGTACAACAAATCCCAGAAGCCAGAAGAGGCGACAGGCACTCTCGGCATAGAATTCACGCCATCTCCCTACGACAGCAAAGCAGCCCTGTGTCCCGAAGACGGTCACTATTTGTCGCGGGCGAAAGTTCCCTTCAGCAGAGTGCCCTTTTACATAGAGCGGTGTATGTTGTGCGGGGGCATTTGGTGCGACAACGGCGAGTGGGACATTCTCGAAAGTCTGGGATTCCACACCCAGATTGACAAGATGTTTTCTCCGAATTGGCAAGCTAAGGCCCGCGTGCAAGAACTCGCCTCTAGGGAGCGTCAAGTGCTGACTGACAAGCTGGGGCCGGACATCGCCGGATATGTGTTGGAACTGGCCGAAGTTTTAGCAGACCATCCCCACGCTGATTGTGCGGCGACTTACATACTGCGGAGAGCTGAGTTGAAGCGAAGGGAAATTTAGTCATCAGTCATCAGTCATCAGTCATTAGTCATTAGTCATTAGTCATTAGTCATTAGTCATTAGTCATCAGTCATCAGTCATTAGTCATTAGTCATTAGTTGTTAGTCATTAGTCATTAGTCATTAGATACTGACTAATGGCTAACAACTAAGGAATGAAAATTTAATAACTTAAGCGATTGCTAGTTTGCTCGTTACCAGGCTCTGCCTGGTAATGCAGATCCGGAGGCTCTGCCTCCTTTGAGGAAAGCAACTTACAGGAGAGAGGACTGTAGGAGGTGTTTAAGTTATTAAGTTTTCGATCCTAACTGACTACTGACTGCTGACAAATAATAACTAATATCATGTCCGCTCGATTATCATTAAAAAATGTTTGTGGTAAGTATAGATTTCTCCCGTCATCCCGACAGATGATTCTGTGCTATCACTACAAACGATTAACGATTGAAAATTATATGACTGGACGTGATACAGTCAGTAACTAATAACTAACAACTAATAACTAACAACTAATAACCAATAACTAATAACTAATAACCAACAACCAACAACCAACAACCAACAACCAACAACCAACAACCAACAACCAACAACCAACAACCAACAACCAACAACCAACAACCAATAACTAATAACTAACAACTAATAACTAACAAATAACAACTAACAACTGAGGACTAATGACTAATGACTAATGACTCTTCTCTATTTTCGGTTGAAAATCTGCGAGTAGCTTATCCTCAGCGGCGGGGTCAATCCGGTTGGGCGGTTGACGGGGTTTCCCTGGCGCTGCAACCGGGGGAAAAGCTGGGATTGGTTGGGGAGTCTGGGTGCGGTAAGTCAACTTTGGGAAGGGCGGCGATGCGGTTGCTGCCGGATTCGACGCTGATTGAGGGGCGAGTTAGTTTTGCTGGAGAGTCGGTGTTTGAGATGGATGCTTCGCGGCTGAGACGGTTTCGCGGGGAAGCTGTGGCGTTGATTTTTCAAGATCCGATGACTCGTCTCGATCCTTTGATGACTGTTGGGGAACACTGCATCGAGACTTTGCAAGCCCACAGACCGAATTTGAATCGCAAGCAGGCTAAGCAACGGGCGATCGAGATTTTGGAAGCTGTGAAAATTCCCGCGTCTCGCTGGTCGCAATTTCCCCACGAATTTAGCGGCGGAATGCGGCAAAGAGTAGCAATTGCTTTGGCTCTTTTGCTCGATCCTAAATTAATTGTGGCGGACGAACCGACGACGAGTTTGGACGTAACTGTCGCCGCCCAGATTATGCAGGAATTGACGCGACTTTGCGCGGAACGGGGAACGGCTATTTTGTTGATTTCTCACGATTTGGCGATGGTGGCTGAGTATTGCGATCGCATTGCGGTGATGTACGGCGGCAAAGTTGTAGAAACAGGGCCGGTGCAGAATGTTTTTCAACAACCGCAGCACGAATATACTCGATCGCTCCTCAAAGCAGCTTTGCACATTCAGAAGGAAGAAGGAAGTTCGGCAACGGATTCTGTAAAGGATTTAACGGATGTAACGGATAGAGGGGAGAAGAAAAATTATCGGCTTCAATCCCAGTCAAATTCGCCTCTGTTGACCGTGACGAATTTGCAGCAGCACTACAGTTTAGAAAGCAATTTATTAGAGCAGTTATTTTCTAAGAATCGCCAGGTAATTAAAGCAGTAGACGGCGTTAGTTTAGAGCTAGAACGGGGAGAAATCCTAGGGCTGGTGGGGGAGTCCGGCTGCGGCAAAAGTACCTTGTCGCGCACGATTTTGCAGCTAATTACCGCGACTGGCGGCAAAGTTGAATTTCAAGGAATAGATATAACTGCCCTGAACCGCAATGCTGTGAGGAAGCACCGCCGCGAAATGCAAATGATCTTTCAAGATCCCCACGCTTGCCTGAATCCGATGATGACTGTCGGGCAAAGTATTGCTGACCCTTTATTTATTCACAAATTAGCTAATGCCAGCGAAGCTAAAAAACAAGTGATTCAAATGTTAGAGCGCGTGGGCTTGACTCCGGGGGAGGATTTCTTTCGCCGCTATCCGGGGGAACTCTCAGGCGGACAACAGCAGCGGGTTTCGATCGCCCGCGCTTTAATTACTCGCCCGCAACTGATTATTTGCGACGAACCGGTGAGTATGCTGGATGCGAGCGTGCAGACTCAAGTTTTGGAGCTGATGTTGGAATTGAAGCAGGAATTTAATTTGACTTATCTGTTTATTACGCACGATTTGTGGGTGGCGAGATTTTTTTGCGATCGGATTGCGGTAATGAATGCGGGAAAAATTGTTGAAATTGGCAAGACTAGGGATATTTTTACTAATCCGCAGCACCCTTATACTCAGCAGTTATTGCAGGCAGCTCCTTTACTAGCTCGAACTAATTGATTTGGGATTTCGGATTTCGGATTTGGGATTTCGGAAATTTCGGGTTAAATTGGTTACAGTGAAGGGATACTTTTCCAATCATCCGACGGATACCAAGCATTAATATGGCAGAATCTGACCTAGGCAGTTTTGCGGTGGCCCCCGAAGCCTCACTCGCAATCGCAGAGGATGAGGACACCGAGATCGATCGTCCGACGGTAACTCGATCGTCAGCATACAACAACTGGTCTGCCGACGATCCCGTGGGAGCTTTGTTCAAAGAAATGGCTCGCTATCCTCTACTGAGTGCCACCGAAGAGGTTGAGTTGGCGCGTCGGGTTCAAGAATTGGTAGCCCTTCTGGAACTAGAAGAGCGTTTGCAGCAGGAATTGAACAGAGTGCCGACACAAGCTGAACTCGCGGCGGCTTTGGGGGTGAGCGAAACTCAACTGCAACAGCTTCGCCACCAGTGTCAGTCGGCGAAACGAAAAATGATCAGCTCGAATTTGCGCTTGGTGGTTTCGATTGCCAAACGCTATCTCAACCGGGGCGTGCCTTTTCTTGATTTAATTCAGGAGGGAGCTTTGGGTTTAAATCGAGCAGCCGAAAAGTTCGATCCCGAAAAAGGTTACAAGTTTTCAACTTATGCCTATTGGTGGATTCGTCAAGGAATTACTCGGACAATTGCCAATCAAGGGCGGACAATTCGCTTGCCGGTTCACATTGTCGAACAGTTAAATAAACTCAAAAGAGTTTATCGGGATTTGAGGCGTTCTCTTCAACGCAATCCTACTGAAACTGAAGTTGCTAGAGAAATGGAAGTTAGTGCCGAACAGCTTCGTTACCTCCAGCAAGTTCGCCGGCAATCTTTGTCTCTCAACCACCGCATCGGTACGGAAGAAAGTTCGGAACTTTTGGATGTTCTTGAAGATAGCGCGACGCAATCTCCAGAATCTCAGATGAATGAGATGATGATGCGCCAAGATATTTTGGAGGTGTTGGACAGTATTTTGACTGAACGGGAAAAAGAGATTGTGGCGATGCGTTACGGTTTGATAACTGGAGAACCTTACACTTTAGAAGAAGTCAGCAGTTTGTTCAATTTGTCCCGCGAACGAGTCCGTCAAATTCAAAATAAGGCAATGCGAAAGCTGCGCCGCCCTCAAGTGACGGAACGATTGAAGGGCTGGTTGAAATGAGCTAAAAAATATTGAATTGGCCTTTTTTAAAGTCTTAAATATCGAATGTATGGTTAACTGGTTAACCAGTTAACGGGCAGGAGCCTGGTAACGAGT
>NZ_JBARVX010000161.1:0-1599 GCF_049646505.1 Microcoleus sp. | reverse complement strand
AGAAGCGATTTCAATCGCCGAATGACTAAACATCCTGACTTTGCATCAACCGCTGCTTCAAACGCGCCGGATCTCCCCGATCGACAACTTGGCCCTTTTCCAACAAAAAAGCCCCATCACAATAATTCAACTCATCCAAACGGTGAGTCACCCACAAAGCAGTAATCCCGCGATTTTTCACCAACCGCTGCACCGCCGCCACCAAATCCAACTGAGAATCAGGATCTAACAAAGCCGTCGGTTCATCCAACAGCAAAATTTCGCAGTGACGGGCGATCGCCCCAGCAAGAGCAATCCGCTGCTTCTGTCCCCCGCTCAAAGCATAAATCGGCCTGCGCTGCAAATCCAGCAAATTCACAGCCTCCAAAGCCTCAGCCACCCTCTGGCGCACCTGAAGATTAGAAAGCTTTTCCTCCACCAAACCAAAAGCCACATCCGCACCCACCGTGGGCATCACCAACTGGTGATCCGGGTTTTGGAACACAAAACCCACACGCCCGCCCAGATCAATTTCGCCCGACTGGGGGTGCAGCAGCCCAGCCATCAGCCTCAGCAGCGTAGATTTGCCGCTGCCGTTAGTGCCCAAAAGCATCCAAAATTCGCCCTTTGGTACATCCAGAGAGCAACCTTGCAAAACTCGATCGCCCGACGGCCAGCAAAAACCCAAATCCCGCACAGCAACCGCTGACTCATTCATACCGGCACCGACACCCCCAGCCCTCATTCTGCCGCCGACATCGAGACAAAACCAGGGGATCTGCCCGTAGATGACGCGCCGGATTTCTGAGAAACCACCACCCCAGAAATCTCGCTGCTGACTACAGCCACCTTTTTCTCAGGATTTTTCTCGCAGGTGAGTTCCAAGATTTGCGGTTGGGAGTTGCGAATCGCATCCAGAACCTGCTGGTAAACAGTCGCAGCGTCCTCCTCCAATTTCCGCTGTACCGACAGGGAGACGGGCGTATTTTTCACAATGATGTCAATGCTGAACATATAGTCTTAAAAACCTAAGTTTGGAGCTCTCTCCTCAGTATATATATAGGACTGTCTCGGACGCATCAAGACTCAAAAAACCAGTTTTTTACCGTTTCGGCGGGCTGCAACGAAGTATTTCTGTGAAAAAATCCGGTTTCTGTACGGGTTCGGCTTCGTGCGTGCCGGGATTCCGGGCGGAGCATCTGTGCGATCGAAAGCGATCGCTAAAATCAAAAAAGGCTTTTCGCAAAGCCCCAGATGCTGCCATTCCGGGTTTATCCGAGAACTTCCAGGACTTCAGGAACAAGTAAAGATCCGGAAGTTATTTAAGAAACACTTGCTTTTGTAAAGAATTACCTCTATAATTGTGAATACGGTAAAGAAAAGTAAACTCTGTTCATAATCCTATTTGTTTTCTGCTAAGCAGAGGCAACTGTAGGAGACTGATGATTAGAGACAAATCCGTTGTAATTATATCTATTTGGAGATTTGCGTAAATGACAATCGCAGTCGGACGCGCCCAGACCGAAAGAGGCATCTTTGATGTACTCGACGACTGGCTCAAGCGCGATCGCTTCGTCTTCGTAGGCTGGTCTGGCATCCTGCTATTCCCCTGTGCCTACA
>NZ_JBARVX010000160.1:0-21223 GCF_049646505.1 Microcoleus sp. | reverse complement strand
ACCAAGAGCAAAGCCAAGTTTACTGTTTCAGTCCCGTTGCCGGGATTCAGTTAATTGAAAGGTTGCCATAGCCTTAACTAATTCTGTGCTGAAAGACGGGTTTCAGTCCCGTTGCCGGGATTCAGTTAATTGAAAGCACCACTCAGTCAGAGGCGATCGCTATCACCACCGAAGTTTCAGTCCCGTTGCCGGGATTCAGTTAATTGAAAGTCTGGGAAGCGGTCGCCGCTAAGCTCGGAATGATAGCGTTTCAGTCCCGTTGCCGGGATTCAGTTAATTGAAAGTCGGGCGGGTAAATTCCCGCCTTTTTCTCATGGTTTCAGTCCCGTTGCCGGGATTCAGTTAATTGAAAGTATTCTCATTCCGGCAGTCGGTTTAGGTCTGGTAGTGTTGTTTCAGTCCCGTTGCCGGGATTCAGTTAATTGAAAGTTCGTCGCGGGGGAAGAAATCATGCCCTGTACACTGAAGGTTTCAGTCCCGTTGCCGGGATTCAGTTAATTGAAAGTCTCAGTTTCGACATCTGTAATGCGCTCTTCCATCCAATGTTTCAGTCCCGTTGCCGGGATTCAGTTAATTGAAAGCCGCTCACAACTTTGGCAACGCGCCACGCCGATTGAGGTTTCAGTCCCGTTGCCGGGATTCAGTTAATTGAAAGCCCCTATTCCCCCGGTGACAAACCCGGAAGTTACTTCAGCGTTTCAGTCCCGTTGCCGGGATTCAGTTAATTGAAAGTTTTGCCTGAAGCTAAAAGGCTCACAACCTTAATGTTTCAGTCCCGTTGCCGGGATTCAGTTAATTGAAAGTGCAGCCAAAATTTGCCATCATCGAAAACGTCACAGGTTTCAGTCCCGTTGCCGGGATTCAGTTAATTGAAAGTGAACACGCAATCAAAATCGGAACCTTTGACCGGATGTTTCAGTCCCGTTGCCGGGATTCAGTTAATTGAAAGTTTGCTAAGGTAGCCGCTCCGAACCTGTTCTGAGTGGTTTCAGTCCCGTTGCCGGGATTCAGTTAATTGAAAGATTGATTGTACGGATATGTCGTGGGTGCTATGGATGGTTTCAGTCCCGTTGCCGGGATTCAGTTAATTGAAAGATCGGGGTTCCGAAGTCGAGATAATTATCCATTGAGAGAGTTTCAGTCCCGTTGCCGGGATTCAGTTAATTGAAAGTTGCACTTGTGGATGTTTTTGGTCAAAGTTCGATTGAATGTTTCAGTCCCGTTGCCGGGATTCAGTTAATTGAAAGCAGGATCTGTCGAATGGTCGATTGCGCTTAGATTAGAAAGTTTCAGTCCCGTTGCCGGGATTCAGTTAATTGAAAGTTGGAGATGCCTCAACTTCTCGACGTAACCGAAAAGTTTCAGTCCCGTTGCCGGGATTCAGTTAATTGAAAGCGATCGCATTTTCTGCACTTATTCCGGCACTTGAAAAGTTTCAGTCCCGTTGCCGGGATTCAGTTAATTGAAAGCATTTCTAGCCGTCAAGGGCTGGGATGCAACCAAGAATTGTTTCAGTCCCGTTGCCGGGATTCAGTTAATTGAAAGTCTGCGATTCGATGATTGTGGCGATCGTGTTGCAATGTTTCAGTCCCGTTGCCGGGATTCAGTTAATTGAAAGTTTGCGCCAAATATTTAAAGCCGCGTATCAAAGAGAGTTTCAGTCCCGTTGCCGGGATTCAGTTAATTGAAAGAAGATGAATTCGATACCCTCGATAATCAATCCAAGTGTTTCAGTCCCGTTGCCGGGATTCAGTTAATTGAAAGTCTCTCCTTCATGTTCTAAGTCTTCTTCATCTTCGGTTTCAGTCCCGTTGCCGGGATTCAGTTAATTGAAAGCTTAAAACTTTTACCGGGATGGTTCGACAAGGGTGGGGGAGGGTTTCAGTCCCGTTGCCGGGATTCAGTTAATTGAAAGGCCGCCCCCCAGAACCCAGTCACAGAGAGCATTCTGAAGCCGATTTTCGTCAACCTCAATTTTACCTTCATTACAGCCCCGCTTATTGCCACCAATTCGCAACAACTCAGACGGTGCGAACGTTGAAACTATTAGCTTGTCAAGGTTCTGGCGTTTTTCGTCAACCTCCACAAGATTTGCCCTCACTTCGGTTCACGAAAATCATCATAGATCGATCGCCATTATCTGTCAATCAATTTGAGATTAAAAATTGTAGAATCGACCCCAGCAAAAAACCCAATTCCCAGACAGCGCGATCGGGTTTTTCTATTTGAGGTCGATCGACCCTACCTACATATTAATAAACAATCGCCCCTTCCTCCCTAGGCTTCTCGCAACCGTAAGTAATTGTCCGCTTCACCGAACCCGCATCCAAAACATAAATCCGCACCGCATCCTCCTCCGGCCTAATCAACTTTTCAATCTTCTGCTGAAGCTTCACAAACTGCACCGCCGTCAAAAAACACTCAAAAACACTGTACTGCGTCCACTTTCCATACCCGCACAGCAACTTGTGCAGCCGAGTCCGCCGCTTGTTCGCACCATCCGTATCCGGCAAATCGTAAATCACCAAATAAAACAAAGTATCCTTCATTTTTTCACCGCAAAACTAAAACTTTGTAAATCAATGTAGGGGTAGTGCCCCCGTGCCTACCCCTCTACCCCTCTTGCAATCACCGCAAAACTAAAGGCTTGTAAGCAACACCTTCCTGCAAGTGCCGACCCAACAGCCGAGCCTGCAATTCGATCGCCCGCCGATAAGTACAGCGGTACCCAAAAACCGGATGATTGAATTCATCATTCATCTTCCTATCAAAAGCCTGCAAAAACCGCTTCCGACTGCTATCAGAAAGCCGGTAAGCCCCCAAACTTTCAGTAAAATCCGCCGGTTCAAACTCCCGCCGATTCAACACCGACAGCACCAAACTATCAGTTACCAAAGGCCGAAACTCCTCCATCAAATCCAGCACCATCGCCGGTTGGCCCCGACTCACAGCGTGCAAATAACCAATATAAGGATCCAGTCCCGTAACATGAACCCCAGTCGTTACTTGCACCCGCAAAAGTCCGTAACCAAAACTCAACAAAGAGTTTACTGGATCCGTAGGAGGACGGCGATTTCGTCCCGGAAAAAACCACGGTTCTTTCAACATCCCAGCCCAAGCACCAAAATAATTCTTACCCGCCAAACCTTCAACCCCCATAACCTCTTGTAAAGTCTGCTTTTCGGCGACCAACTTCTTATTAGCTTTCAGCGGATTGTCCTTAATATTTTGGCGGTACAAAACCGTATGTTGATTTTGAATCTTCGCCGTCACAATCGACTTTACCAAATCCAGCCTTTTCGCCGCATCGCAGTGCAATTGATACTGAGCCAATCTCAGCGCCCCATTCCGAGAATGCCCCGGCAGCGCCCCTCCTAAATACTTGCCAAAAACCGAAAGATAATGCACCGGAATTCCCAATTCCAAAGCGTAAACCATAGCATCCCCCGTAACTTGAGGATTGCCAACCAGCACCACTTCTTCCACAGTTTGAGCCGGAACAGATTTTTTTTTCCAACTACCGTCTTCCTGCCGCAGCGCTAAAGTAAACGCCTCGTAAGTTTTGCTCAAAACAGCATCCGGCTGAGTCACATAAAGTACAGGCATAACTTAAATCATCTCCTGACGCAACTGTTTAACTTCAAAAGGCAAACAAATTCCTTGCAAACTGCAAGCCTGACATTTTTTAGAATTATCGATAGGCGGCGGAATCGCACCTTCAACAGCTTTTTTAGCCGCCCAAATAGCCTCTTCCGTCATCTGCCGCAACCGCGCCGAAAACTCAACTTTCTCCCGGCGCTTGTTACCCGCATAGAAAATTTCTCCCGAATCAATCGCCCGCCCGGTGCGCTCTTCCAAACACAAAGCAGCAGCGCAAAGTTGAAAATGGTCGTTGAGATACTTGCCCATTTTTCCCTTTTTGTACTCCAAAGGAATTAACAAACCGTCGCGCTCTTCCACAGCATCAATAATGCCACTAACCTTCAGCCGGTCGCTCCACACCCACTGCTGGCGGTGAATCAAAATACCGTCTGATTCCACCGTTCCTTCCTCATCGATGTTTCGGTGCAAATAGCGCCCGATGAGGATATGTTCGTTATCCTCCATTTCCCCCAATTCGTATTCCAAATAAAATCGGCGGTGGCAATATTCCCAAGCATTCAGATAAGCCAAAGGCAAAAAATCTTCATTCATCTTATTTTTCCTTCAATTTCACCTGTCCCATTCCCATTCCTACCTTTCTACCCACCCCCGAAAAAGCTGCAAACCGAGCGAGAACCGCAGCAATCTTAGCCTGTTCCGCATCCGGGAATTCGTATTTCACCCATCCAACCGCCCCAATTTCCGCTCCAGCTTTCATTTTCAGCGCCCGTGTTTGTACCTCAAAACTAGAAGTAACCGCGCTCCATTCCACAGCCGGAAATTGCAGCGCACTCGGAGCAAAAGCATTCCAGCGGCGCAGCAAACTGCCAAATACCAACTCCGGCAGCGGGAAGGGCTGAATTACCTTAATTTGTTTGAAACTGGTTGGCGAGAGAAATTCTAGGGCGATCGATTTTTGACCGGGCGATTCTGCCAACATTTCATAGCTGCTAGCTTGCACGATTTCCACGCAATCTTCCAAGCGGCAAACTACACCAGTCAAAGCAATATCTTTGCCGATATCCTGACTCAATCCCCACAGCAAAGCAGCCAGCAATTCCGATCGCAATAAAGCCAATCTCAAATATTTATGCTGGGGAGATTTTCCCGGTACGGCAACTAAAGCGCCGGGAAAATGAGCTTGTTGGTGCACTTCCTCAGTCAGTGCGGGATTAGCATTTCCTATCCACTCAAAAAACTTAGCATGAACCGCCCTTCCCAAAGTAGGCGGCAGCACCTCCTGGGCCCGCAGCGGAATTTGCAAAACGTGCAGGGATGAAGAATCGACTTCAACTCCCGCAACTTCGCAAGTTTTTTCCTGCCAGATAACAGCCTTATTTCTGCTAATTTGCAGGCAAATAGCCTGCATTAATTCTGGGTAAAATTCCGGCTGCTGCAAAACTGCCATAACTTTTAAAACTCCCCCGCGCGGGGCGGTTGCCATCCAAATTAAAGGATGTTCAAAAGCAGGCAGCCATTCAATTAGCGGTACTGAACGAGTTGAGGCGGCAGCGGGTTTCAATACTAAACTCAATCCGGCGAATTCCTGTTCAGAGTCTTTGGTAAAAGTCATAGCGGGCGCTGGTAGCTGTTAGTTTTAAGGGCAAAAAATCGGTAACAATTGTGCGGTCTTTGTCAAGGGCAGCTTTTTTGGTGGAGAAAGGATTGATTTTGTCAAAGGTAGTGTTTTTGCCGAAATCGTCCATCAGCCCTACGGTGAAACTAAGGCTCAAATTCGGCTGGTAGAGGGGTTCGGCGGTGATTTGAGTTCGATCGGGCAAATACTGAAAAAAGCAGCCCCGCTTGCCAAAATAGTTGATCTGAGCGAACAATTGAGTCAATGCGGGCGATCGGTCGTTTGCCGCGCAGTGAATTTCCAAATTGCCTTCCAAATAAATCCATTCGCGAAATACAAATCCCCCCTGCATCGGAACAGTCGATCGAGTTTTATCGGCTTTATCCGCCGTTTGATCGTAGTAGCGGAGCTTGTAACCGTTGCGGTTGACAACCAATCTTTCCGGCGGCCGCACCCAAATTTGCAAATCTCGAATCCAAGCAAATTCGCCTTCTATCCACTCGTCAAAATCGCTGGAATGCAGCGCCCCTTCGCTTTCCAACAGCACTTTTAAAAGTGCCATTTTAATCGCGTAAGGAGTCGGGACTAAGTTAGAACGGGCGGCCATGCTGGTAGCGTCGGAACGTTTGAGAGAAAACAAACTAACGGGCTGGTAACTGACAGCTAACCACTGGTTAGAACCCCCCCAGCCCCCCTTATTAAGGGGGGAGCTAGAGTCAGAGTTAGAGTCAGAGTTTTGACTCGATTCCCCCCGATTGAGGGGGGAGTTAGAGTAAGAATTTTGAGGATTATTCGATCGCTTCGGCACTGTTGCTCTCCCAGGGTGCAGATAAGGTGATTAATTGTTGAATTTGTTCTGCAAATTCTGCCATTGTTTCAAATCGAAACAGCCGAATTGTTCCCTCTCCGTTAATCCGGTTGAGGGTATTCGCGAGGCTTTCAATTTGACGGTGATAGTCAGCATCTAAAGCACTGATTATCGGTGCGGGACAGCGGCGCGTGCTGACAGCAATGATGCCTTCAAAATGGTCGGGATGGGGTAAATTTGTGTTGCGTTTCGCGCCGTTGGGTTGCAGGAAAGTGTAGAGCACACTTTTGAGTAAAGCATCGAGGCGTTTTTTGCGATCGCCCGCCGCAATGGCATAATTAAAAGTGTGAGGATTGTAGCCGATCCGAAACGCTTCGATATTCAAAACAGTTGCGTACAAACCAGAACTAATCTGCACGTTATAAGGAGTAGGATTGTCAGTCCCGAATTTGGCGTGAAAGTAACTCTGGGTTTTGACAAAACCGGGCAAACCGACAACAGCGCCGAATTCAATAACCGACTCGCGTTTGAGAGTTTGTCCCTTTTTTTCTGTCACCATAAATCCTTCTAAATCGCTGACGGTACAGAGTTGCAAAACCTTCGCAGTTTTTGTCGCTAAATTTGTTTCCGGTTCGGCAAACAAAGGCGTTTTTTGCTTCTCGGCTAAATCGATATCAAACCCAATGCGATCGGGATTAAATTGTCTGCCGCCTTCCGACAAAGGCAGTTCGCTTTCGAGGCAAATTCGGTGCAAATGTTCCGCCTGAATGTGTTTGATCGCATCTCCCGAAACTCCGTTCACAAATTTAGGTTCCGGGTCGCCTTTTTCCACAATGTAATAGCGGCGAGTTAGGGATTGATTGCCCTCATTGCCTTCATTATTCAGGGCGTGTAGCTGCCAAGAAAGCAAACCGCTGAGCGAAATCGAATAAACGGGAAAAGTTGAGTTGTTCATGGTATATTCTCCTTATTTTTGTTTTTCAAAATCTTCAGATTCCGCAGTTTCGGTATTTTCCTTTGCCGAATCATCCGGCAAATCATCCTGAGCTTTCGGCCATTTAGCATAACCGTAAGCAATCAATAAATTCGCCACTAAAACTGTATCGAATTCGTCGAGAAGTTCCATCAACCTGTCCAAATCTTCTTTCTTCGGCTGGACGCGCAGCAAGCGCTTGCCTTGCTTGAGATAGCCTTCCAACAGCCGCAAATTCTCCGCTTCGTACTTAGCCAAAAAATCGGCGATCGCACAAACAAAATCCTTTTTAGAACCCGACTGACTGCTCAAAAGTTGTGCCAAACCGTACTGCCGCTGCCAATCCAATTCTTTCGCCCCATCTTTCGTCTGAATTTTCCCCGCATAAACCGTTGCTTGATTGATTGCCTTAGCAATGCGGAGAAAACTCGCGTCTCTAGTAATTGTCAAGAAATCTGGTGTTTTTTTGGTCATCGTATTGAGTCCTGTTACAGAAAATAAACGGGGAGACTTAGATTTTGGATCGGCGAGGCGTTTGACAGCAAAATCTGCATAACCGACTTGAAACGGAAAGAAATTGCGGAGATTGTTGCCAGCAATAAAATCTCGGTAAGCTGCTAACAACTCGCTGTTTCCTTCCTCAGACGATAAAGACAGTATAACTGACAAATGTTCTTTTAAAACACTTTGATAATCGACAACTTCATCCTGATTTTGGGGACAAATCCAGCCGGGAAGTCCCAGGGTAAAAATATCTTTCACACCATAAACTTGACCTTTCGAGCCAAAATGCGTGCCGCTAAAACCGCCGATAAAGCGATCGACTGATTCCCAAATTTCCAACTCATCTTCTACTTGGCCTTCAGCCTGCGCCGGATGGTTGTTCAGCAGCGTTTGACAGAATCTCAGGACTAATTCAGCATCAAATCTAGCAATGCCGTGTCCGCCGCCAGGGGGGTTGAATACGCGCAGTTCATTGAGAATTTCCCGGTATTTTTGCAATTGAATGTTGCTGGGTTCCAGCACAACAGCGCGCCAATCGTAAGCGCTATCAGAGATTTTGATGCGATCGCACAGTGCAAAGTTAAACAAACCGCCAGCAATCAACCACAAACTCAACCAATCAGTTTTTTGAGGGTCGGTTTTATTGCTATCTGCCTTAATGCGGTTGACACCTTGAACTGCTGTCGGCAAATAAATTTTTACTGCATTTGCCGTCTCGAATAATTTTTCTTTTGTAGCCTCTTTGAACAGTGCAGCAACTTGCTGAGTTTGAGATGTCGAGTCGAGGCTGAATCCTTGGAATAAAGCAACAATAAACTTGCCGTAATTAGTGCTGAAATTTCGCCCTTGCAGCCACAAATCGTTATGATTTTTCTCGTGCCTCATTGACACTAAAATTGTCCCGTTTTGAGTCCTCGGATCGGGAGGTTTTGGGGATTCTTCGGTAAATTTGGGTTGCCCGCGCTGCTGAAACAAATAATCGCGGTACAGCTTTCTAATTTCCGTGTTTTTAACAGTATCGAAAATCGTGGTATCGGCAGGAATTTGAGTGCGATCGGTTTTTGCGCCGCATACCGGAGGAAAAGCATCGGCATAAGATAGTTCAGAAAAAGTTTGGAGATTGACAGGCTTTTTGAACTGAATGCAGTAGCGCGTTCCTTCATCAACAAGCTGCATTTGTGTTTTTTGTTTGGTTCGAGAAAGCGCATATTCAGCTAAATTAGCTAATCCCAGCATTAAAAATGTGTCGGCGTATGTACCGAATTTTTTGATGACAAAAAGCCGATCGACTGTCACTGCTTTTACCTTAATTTATTTAATTGGTTTGATTGCAATACGCTTGGGTTAAAACTGTTTACTCCGAGGAGATCCCCCTAAATCCCCCTTAAAAAGGGGGACATTGAGCAACTTCTTGTCCCTCCCTTTTGTAGGGGCGGTGCCAAGAGTGCCCGCCCCTACAAAAGGGGGGATATGGCTTAACCCAACGGTATTGGCTTTGATTGTATCATCCCAACGGAAAGGGGGTCTTCCAATTGGCAGGTGCGTCAGGCGATTTTCGATTGACAATTGTAAAATCTAAAATTGCACCGATCGCATATCGCACAACCTCAAAGCGCGCACCACCAGCGAATACAGTTGCAAATATTCAATTGCATCCCCATCAAACCGATCGAGTTCAAAAGTTTTCACATCATAAGAATTGCGGCTGAATTTAGGACTTTCCTGCGGCAAACACAGAGTTTTCGGTAAAAAACGAATCAGATTTCGCCAACCCGAATCGATCGCCCTTTGAGCATCTAGATGCAATTGAATCGGCGACATTGCAGCCACATTTTGACTCAGCCATCCCTTCGCCCAAGCCGAATGGTGCCGCCCTGCTGCTAAAATAACCGCGTGACAAATATATTGAATTTGCTCGCGATCGGCCTCAAATTCATCTTCCAACAGCGGCACAAGAACTTGTTTGAGAATTTCCCTCGACAAAAACGCGCTTTCTACGGCGTGATTCGGTCGTTTGTGCTGCTTTTCCCAAGCTTTCAGCGCCTGTTTTTGACTTGTTTTGCCCGGATCGAAATCAGTATGCGCCAACAATTCTGACTTGGGATTTCTGCCGCCAAATTCGCGCCACGCAATCTCCTGCCATCCCCTCATTACTTCCTGCCATTTAACTTGCAACTTGCCCAAATCGTGAGTAAAAATTGCCAACAACACCAAATATTCAAACAGCGCCGCTGTATCTGCTGCTGTCGCTTCAGGAAATATTTTGCTGCGAATCAACCGCCCTCCCGCTGACAGCAACTCATCCCGAACGCTGCTGTATTTTATTTCGCAAGCAGCGCCATTTTTCATGATTTTTGTGGCAAAAGGTTCGCGCCAGCACTTCCACATTAAAACTAAATGACCGACATAATTATCCATGCGGTATTTGTACTCGCTAGCGATTTGTTTTTTCGCTTTCTCCGGCGATGCAAAGCCGTTGCCCTGTTCGTGAATGTCGATGATTAAGCCAACTTCTGCGTCGTATTGAATGTAGCGCGGATTGACCAAGATTTGGACGCTGCCGAGCAAATCTGCGGTCGATTTTACGGGAGTACATATCGGTTGGCTGTAAGTTTCGGCGCGGCTTGGCGGCGGGTATTCAATTCGCTTGAATACCCATTCGCTTGCATATTCTAATTTGTGAAATTCCCGCCATACTTTGCACAAAATTGTGACCGGCAGGGAGAAAGGTAAAAGTTTTTTAAGGTCGATTTGTTCGTCATCAAAATCGATGAAACTTGCTGTTTCCCAAACAAAAATGCTGCGACTGTCTACCAACCGAATTAAGTCGCTAGCAACGCTGCGATCGCCCTGAAAGACGGCTGCATTAAACTTGCGATCGAACTCAGGGCGATCGTTCTGTCTGCGTCTGGCTTGCAGCGCATCCTCGGCTTTGTGAACTCGATCGGTCCACTCTTCCTCCCTGCGAAATCCCACCGGGCGATCGGCTGCTTCCGACTGCGAGTATTCCTCCAAAACTTGCCAAGTAACTTCGCAGATTTCGCGATCGTAAGGCAAAAAGTTTTGTCGCTTTTCTGGATGATTTTCAGTTTCACCATCCTCAAAATCTGCGGTTGACAACTCGGAGTCAATCTGCAATAATTGAAAAGAACGGTAAACGCAAACTTCCCCAGTTTCTCCCGCAAATCGCGCACAGCGTCCCGCCCTTTGCAGCAAAGAATTCATCGGGCAAAGATGCGAGTGCATGACTTGGCAAGTAATATTAAGTCCCGCCTCTATTACCTGAGTAGCAATCAAAACTTGACAGATTCCCTCATTCAACCAATTCTCACAAAATGCTGCTTGCAAGTAAGTTTCTTTATTCGCCCTGTCTGCTGGCAAAAACCGAGAATGCAGCAGCGTAATTTCCAAATCGCCGTTTAAATCAGCAGCTTGTAAATCTTTAAAAATACCTTGAGATTGAGCAACAGTATTGCAAATTACAATGACTCGCCGGCGCGAGTGTTGCTGAATGTCGCCGAGAATAACACTAGCCGTCAGCGGATGGGATACAGCACGAAAAGTCCGGCAGCGGTTGGCTTCAATTTCAGCTAAATCAGCATCTTCAACTTTAACTAATTTCATGGTTAATTTCCTCGATAATGCGATTGGCAAGTTCGTCAGTCAAAGTAGCCGTCATCAGCAAACAAGGGGAAATTCCTTTAACTTGCTGCAACACTTTAATAATCGCAGTGAAAGAGCGATTTGGATCGAGTAAATGCAGTTCGTCGAAAACTAAATAAGCCGCCAAGATTGCTCCTGAATTGACATTAGCAGAACCCCTCCCGACAGAATAAGGTATATTCAGAAAACTGCTCAACATTTGGTCGATCGTACAAAAGATAATATCTCCTTCAAACCTCGGATCTTCCTGATTTTCTCCGGTTTGTAGCGTTACCGCCACCGGGCGAGCTAATTGATGGACTTGCGACCAATTTTTGACTAAAGTTTCGGTTCTTTGGCGGAGGCTGTTAGCGAGGGTTCTGAGCGGAACAACATAGATGAGTTTTGCGGGGAAGTCGAGGTTGAAAGTTTGGGCGAACAGAAAAGGGGCGATCGCAGTTTCAGTTTTACCCGAACCCGTCGGCGCTCTCAGCAAGACATCTTCGCGATTGAGGATTTTTTGGATGGTTTCTGTTTGGAATTGTCGGGGTGCAAATCCAGTCAGCGCGCGAAACAATAGGTTGATGTCAGTATCTGTATAGAATGTCTTCACGGGTAAAAATCCAGATTTTTGTGCGATCGGCGTACAGGAGCTGATATAATCCTAAGCCTGCGAGCAGCTAAAAGCTTCCCATCAAAAATCTTAAATCGCCAACCCAAATTGACATGACTCAAAACTACCGCATCACTCTGTTACCTGGAGACGGCATCGGCCCAGAAATTATCGCTGTAGCGGTAGATGTCCTGAAACTTGTCGGCAAACAATTGGACATCGGCTTTGAATTTCAAACAGCTTTAATCGGCGGTTCAGCTATTGACGAAACAGGCAATCCGCTGCCAGAAAACACTTTAGAAAAATGCCGAAATAGCGATGCAGTATTATTAGCTGCGATCGGCGGTTACAAGTGGGACAACTTGCCCAGACAACAGCGCCCGGAAACCGGACTTTTAGGACTGCGCGCCGGATTGGGATTGTTTGCAAATTTGCGCCCTGCAACTATTTTACCGCAATTAGTTGATGCTTCTTCCTTGAAAAAAGAAGTTGTGGAAGGCGTGGATATTATGGTAGTCCGCGAACTTACAGGCGGCATTTATTTCGGCAAACCCAAAGGCATTTTTGAGACAGAAACCGGGGAAAAACGCGGTGTAAATACAATGGCTTACACCGACTCAGAAATTGACAGAATCGGGCGAGTAGCTTTCGAGACGGCCAGGAAGCGCGGAAAAAGGCTGTGTTCCGTTGATAAAGCGAATGTTTTGGATGTTTCGCAACTGTGGCGCGATCGCATAATTTCCCTGTCTCAAGAATACCCCGATATCGAACTTTCTCACCTCTACGTTGACAACGCCGCCATGCAGTTAATCCGCTGGCCGAAACAGTTCGATACAATTGTCACCGGCAACTTATTTGGAGACATTTTATCCGACGCGGCGGCGATGCTAACCGGCAGCATCGGAATGCTACCTTCTGCTAGTTTAGGCGCATCCGGCCCCGGAGTTTTTGAACCAGTACACGGTTCCGCACCCGACATCGCCGGACAAGATAAAGCAAATCCCATCGCCCAAGTTTTAAGCGCCGCAATGATGCTGCGCTACGGCTTAAATCAGCCGGAAGCTGCTAATAAAATCGAGCAAGCAGTTGTCAAAGTTTTGGATCGAGGTTATCGCACTGGCGATATCATGTCAGAAGGCATGAAACAGGTTGGTTGCAAGGAAATGGGCAATGCTTTAATTGAAGTTTTGCAAGGTTAATTTCGCTGCTAGGGGCTTCTTACCCTTTACTCGTTACTCGTTCCCAGGCTCTGCCTGGGAACGCATTTCAGGAGGCTCTGCCTCCATTAAAACAAAGCAAACGAGACAGAATTTTGGATGCTCATACCATTTTTATAAAGATGTGCTATGGATGAAGTCTTAGCCCCCCCTTAATAAGGGGGGGTTGGGGGGGTAATATCTAGCACTACTTTATGAAATTGGTATCAGCCTCCAGATATCAATTACCAGGATCGGCCTGGTAATTATAAATTATATACTTTAACTTTCGGCTGTCAACATATTAAATTGCTCCGTATTAATGCGATTTGCTTGATACAAAGTTTGAGCGATTTCCGAAAGCGCTAACACAGAATGTGCGCGATAACCGTTGGCCTGCAATTTGTCTTTCACACCCTGTTCGTGGTCGATCAAAACCACAATATCTTCCACATTCAACCCAGCAGATTTTAACTTGCCCGCGCCTACCATGACGCTTTTGCCGCTAATCAGAATATCATCGACTACCACAATCGTTTCTCCTGCCTGAAAATGCCCTTCAATTAACTTGCCCGCACCGTAAGTTTTCACCTCCTTGCGCGGGAAAATCATCGGGCGTTCCATCCGCAATGCTAAACCCGTTGCTGTGGGCAAGGAACCGTAGGGAATTCCGGCAATGCGATCGAATTTTAAATCCTTGAGAATGTCTGCATAGGCGCTGACAATTTGATGGAAAATTTGGGGAGTTGAGATGATTTTTCGCAAGTCGATGTAATAGGGAAAAACCGCTCCCGATGCTTGTACGTGGTCGCCAAAAACTACGCAGCCGATGTCATAAAGTTGCAAGATTAAATCGCGGTTGGACTCTGGTTGCAAAAAGCAAACATCCGGCAGCCACAATTCGCAACTGGGGCTACCTGCGATCGCCCTTTGCCTCTGTTCGTTAATTTTATCCCGCAATTTCTCAATTTCTCGGCGCGGCTCTTTCCCCGCCAACAAACTTGGGGGGACTGGCAGCAATAAATCCTCCCCATTCTTGCTCAAACCGGCCGCCAGCAGTTGTGCGAGGTCGTTTTCTTCTGCAATGTCATTTTCTTCGGCAATGTCTCCTTCAACTAAAATCAGCCGTTCGGGAGCTGCTTGGCGGATGCGCGCCAATATATCAGGCATTACTCCTACTTCCAAACCGAGTTTTTCGGGAGTTCCCCAAGTCTGAGAGACTCGGACTAATTGCAAGTACAAAGGGTTTTCTGCTGTCGGGTATTCTTGCAGTGCGGCGGCTGACGGGTTGGCAGTGGCACAGAGAACAAAAACTGTTTTTCCGGGATATAATAAAAATGGTGCTGCTTCGTCGAATCCGGCGTAGGGACTGAGAGTAATAGCGTCAAATTTCCAGTCTTGAAATACGGTTTTGGCAAACACTCCGCTGGTGTTTAAGTCGCTGTGTTTGGCATCTAAAATTACGGGAATTTGAGGGGGAATTATTGTTAAAATTTGTTGCAGCAGTTCCCAGCCGGGGATGCCGAGAGATTGATAAAAACCGAGGGTGACTTTGCAGGCACAAATTAAATCGGCTGTTTGGTCGATCGCACTTTTGAGCCTTGCCAACAAATCAGTCACAAAACTTTGAGTTTGCTCACCTGTCATCGAAACCAGCGCGGGCAAGGTTTCCGGGTCTGGATCTAGGGCTAAATACAGCAAACTTTGATTGGTTTCAACAGCCGCTAACAGTTTATCGAAAAAGCTGCTTTTATCAGTCATAGTTGGTTGGGGAGGTAAGGGAAAATTACAAATTTGTCTCAGAAACGGGGATTGGTGCTGTACCGGAATCAACCGATCCCCGTTGAAGTTTAAATTAAGAATCTTTTCTAATTGTAGAAGGTAAAGACCATGAAATCTGTAACTTTGGGAGCAGTTTCATTTGGACTGATGTTCGGGTTAGTGGCAGGGGCGATTGCAGCTAATCCTCAGCAAGTCAACCAGTTGCTGCAAACCAACCAGTGTCCCGGATGCGATTTGAGAAGCATTCCCCTGCTGCAAGCGAGTTTAGCAAATGCCGATTTGCAAGGGGCGGATTTGAGAGGTGCAAATCTCAGAGAAGCTAATTTATCCGGGGCAAATTTGAGCGGGGCGGCCCTCGGCGGGGCTTCTTTGCGACAAGCTAATTTAGCAGGTGCTGATTTAACTAACGCTAATTTAATTGGGGCAGATTTGACCGGGGCAAATTTGGACAATGCTAAGCTTGCAGGGGCGATTTGGGTTGACGGTACTATTAAATAAGCTGTACTGTATTTAAATTTAACTTTTGGGCGCAGTCGGAGTACCCGCTCCACAAGATTTTAAAGAAAATCAGCGTACAAATAGAACCTGAACCTCAAGCAAGATCCGCCTTAGAATGTGGATAGTAATGAATGATAAATTCGATCGACTTTTCGACATGGGACGAGTTGCTGCAACGCTACGCTGACGATTTCGGCCGCGTCAATTATCGCGGCTGGAAAGCTGAGGGGGCCGATGTTTTGAAGGCTTGGCTGGCAACTTTGGCGGAGGTAGATTTAGCTGCTGTTACGGATGCCGATGCGCGACTGGCGCTGTGGCTGAATGCGTACAATGCGATCGCAATTTCTCAGGTTCTCGAAGTATACCCCATCGCCTCGATCCGTCCCAAAGTTTTGGGAATTCCGAATTGGCTCGCTTTTTTGGATTTCTTCACCCGTTCCAACTCAATAATTGGCGGTAAAAAATACAGTCTCAATCAAATCGAACACGCAATTTTGCGGCCCGATTTTGCGGAACCGCGCATCCATTTTGCCTTAGTTTGTGCTGCTGTCGGGTGTCCGCTGCTGCGTCGCGGAGCTTATTTCCCGGAGTCGGTGCGGGCGCAACTGGAAGCCGACGCGAGCCGTTTTATTCGCAATCCCGATAAAGTGCGGTACGATGCTGAAAAAAAGACGCTTTATTTGAGTAAAATTTTTGATTGGTACGGCGATGATTTTGTGAAAGTGGCGGGTTCGGTGGCTGCGTATGCGGGCGATTATTTGGGGCCGGAGGCGGCTGTCAGCAATGAATGGGCGATCGTTTTTTTGCCTTACGATTGGAATTTAAATCAAGTTGAGAATTGAGATTTTTTCTCAAAACTATTTTATTTTCATGGTTTATATATTAAGCAGTTGCGGCATTTAAACTGTATGCTAAAAAACGATCGAACAATGAGTGTGGTGGGCTGTCGGGGCCGCCCTGAATATACAATGTTTATTTGCGCGAAAGCTTACTGAGTCATTCGATTTTAGATTTTAGATTTTAGATTTTGGAGGCGACCCCACGGATCGAGGATCGGGCTTGAGGATTTTAGATTTTGGATTGATTCCACGGATCGATCGCGTGGCGGATACCACCTTTGAAATTCGCTTGTTATTGGACTCGGAGGCTGGAAAATTAAAGTTGAAAAATAATTTATGACTGGACAGATCCAAAATTATAGATTGAGCGTATATTACTAATGAATGCAGTACAAAATATCATGGGTTCGCACCGCTAAAAATTTCAGCTTGCCTGTTTGCAGTTAAGCTGCGATCGCCCGCTTGCTGCACAGCCAACTATAAAATACGGCTAAGCGATCGGTATTTAGGAGTGGGTTGATGGGAATTGGGGACGGGTTTATGTATCATTCGATCGGCCTGTAATACTTTTACGGCAACCCGCCCCTACAGCCGAAAATAATAAAAACTATCCTAAAAGTGCGAATTTGTGGTATTTTAACTCAGAATCCGGTAACAGTTAGACAACGGAAACATCAAATTTGGAGGGTGATTATATCGTGGCAGACATTAAAGGCACCGCACAAGGAGACTTTCTAGCAGGAACTCCAGAAGATGACCTAATTTTTGGTTTGATGGGGAATGACACCATTGCCGGAAACTCTGGTAATGACAGCATTTATGGAGGTAAGCAAAGCGATTTTCTTGAGGGCAATTCAGGCCGAGATTCGCTGTTTGGGGATTTAGATAACGACATTATTAACGGCGGAGAAGATAACGATTATTTAGTAGGCGGAAAAGGTAGCGATTCTATATCTGGAAACTCCGGCAATGATGTTTTGTCGGGCGATCGAGATACTGATATTCTGATCGGTGGAGACGGCGCAGACTTATTTGTTTTGAGGCGCTACGCTGAAGCTGACGGTTCCCGTACCAGCGGCGGTGTGAGTTTGGCAAATGCGGACACGATCGCCGATTTTGCAGTCGGCACAGATTTAATCGGCTTGGCCGGAGGTCTCAGTTTTAGCGACTTGAATATTCTCGAAGCTGGAAACAATACTGTTATTCAAGACCGGGTGACTGGAGAATTTTTTGCGGTTCTCCAAGGGGTGAGACAAAGTTCGATCGGCCCGGCAAATTTCACTAATAATATTGGCAGCATTGTTGCCACTCTCCCGCCTCCACCGCGGACAACGGCTTATGCTTTAACTCCTGCTAATCGGATTGTCGGTTTTAGTCTTTCCAATCCCGGAAGTGTCATCTCAGATTTGCCCGTGACTGGATTGCAAGCAGGAGAAAGTTTGCTGGGAATTGATTATCGACCAGCTAACGGTCAACTTTACGGTGTTGGTTCTAGCAATCGCTTGTATACTATCAATCCGATGACTGGGGAAGCAAATGCAGTCGGTAGCGGGCCGTTTGCTGTTCCCCTAACTCCGGGGGCTGCAGGTTTTGATTTCAATCCCACAGTCGATCGAATTCGGTTTGTCAATCAAGCCGGTCAAAACGCCCGCCTCAATCCGAATAATGGCGCAATTGTCGATACTGACACGCTGGCGGGGGGAATTCAACTCGACGGGAATTTGGCTTATGCTGCGGGCGATCGCAATTTTGGGTTCACTCCGGCAGTGGCTGCGTCTGCTTATGCGAATAACTTGGCCGGGGCAACTTCGACGACACTGTTTGCAATTGACAGCAATTTAGACGTTTTGGTGCGACAAGATCCGCCGAATAATGGAGTGTTGAATACGATCGGATCTTTGGGAGTTGATGCCTCTAGCATTCTCGGCTTTGATATCAGGAGTATTGACGGTCGCGAGGTGGCAGTGGCGGCGCTGGAAGTCGGCGGCATTTCTGGCTTGTACAACATCAATTTAAGTACCGGTCAAGCTTCCTTCGCCGGTCAAATTGCCGGCGGAAGACAGATTAACGGTTTGGCTTTGCCTTTGCCTACAGCTTACGCCTTGACTGTTAGAAATGGCGCTGAAGCAATTGTCGGTTTTAACGAGGCGGCACCGCAGGCAATTCTGGGCGACGCAACAGTTACGGGTTTGCAGCCTGGAGAAAGTTTGCTGGGAATTGATTTTCGCCCCGCTAACGGCCAACTTTACGGTGTTGGTTCTAGCAATCGCTTGTACGCGATCGATCCTGTGACTGGGGCTGCAAGTCAAGTCGGGACTGGGCAATTTCCTGTTGGTTTGACTCCGGGGGCTGCGGGTTTTGATTTCAATCCCACAGTCGATCGCATTCGGTTTGTCAATCAAGCCGGTCAAAACGCCCGCCTCAATCCGAATAATGGCGCAATTGTCGATACTGACACGCTGACGGGGGGAATTCAACTCGACGGGAATTTGGCTTATGCTGCAGGCGATCGCAATTTTGGAAATTCTCCGGGGGTGGCGTCTGCTGCTTATGTGAATAACTTGCCGGGGGTAAATTCGACAACTTTGTTTGCCATCGACAGCAATTTAGACGTTTTGGTGCGGCAAGATCCGCCGAATAATGGAGTGTTGAATACGATCGGGCCTTTGGGCATTGATGCCGGTACCGTTCTCGGCTTTGATGTCAGGAGTGTTGGCGGTAACGAAACGGCTTTGGCTGCGATCGATGTTGGCGGAGTTTCGAGCCTGTACAATATCAATTTGACGACCGGTCGGGCTTCCATCGTCGGTCAAATTGGCGACGGGCGATCGATTAAAGGTTTGGCACTGACTTTGATTTAAATAGGGGAAGTCATTAGTCATTAGTCATTAGTCATCAGTTATTTGTTATTTGTTATTTGTTATTTGTTATTTGTTATTTGTTATTTGTTATTTGTTATTTGTTATTGGTTATTTGTTATTTGTTATTTGTTATTGGTTATTTGTTATTGGTAACAACTGACAACTGACAACTGGCAACTGGCAACTGGCAACTGACAACTGACAACTGACAAATAACAAATAACAACTGACAACTGGCAACTGCTTTCCGTACAACGTCATCAGTCCGATGGAAGTCGGAAGAAGGAAGAAAAATAATTAAACTTTTTTAATTTACCGATTCCCGATTCCCGATTCCCGATTCCCAATTCCCGATTCCCGATTCCCGATTCCCAATTCCCGATTCCCAATTCCCGATTCCCGATTCCCAATTCCCAATTCCCGATTCCCGATTCCCGATTCCCAATTTGAGTTAATCTATTATTTTGACCAAAAAGATAAGATGTTATCCCAAGTTTTTTACTTGCTCCGTTCTCGTGCTGACGGCAAATATATCAGCGCTTGTCCCAATCCAGATTCGGCGGTGAGTTTCCTGCTGATGTTTCGCGAAGACTATGATGCTTTGAGCTATCTCAACGCCCATGCTGCTGATGTTGCCGATCGATTCGGAGTAGAATCAATTTCTGGTTCTCAGGTAAAAAAGCTGCTTGAACGTTGGGGCTTTAACGGTGTGGGGGTTGTTCAAGACCCGCTGTTACCCAATATTGAGTTTTTATTGACAAATAATTGACAATTGACAAGATTTGCGATTCACCCGGTTTCTGGAAGAAATCGGGTTTTTTCGTCAAGTTTTGGGGCGATCGCCCGATCGAGCTTCTACACTTCCCTGTCCCATATCTAGTGCAAATTGTCAAATATATTAACCTTTCACCCTAAATATGAATCGTGTTGTATATTCGTAGGTTGATATATCCCGCGTCAGTACATAAATTATGGTTCGAGAATTAGAGCGATCGAGTGCCAGCGAAAAACGCAACCAGTCGGATTTTCCCGAAACAGCACCCGCAGCCAATCCAGTATTTTTCAGGACGTACAGCCGCCGTACCGAGACAGGGCGCGAGACTTGGGCCCAAGTGTGCGATCGAACCGTCAAGGGCTTAGAATCGCTCGGAAACCTCACCCCCGAACAAACAAAGCTCCTGCACCGGATGCAAAGCCAGCTCAAAACCCTCGCTTCAGGCCGCTGGCTGTGGGTAGGCGGCAGCAAATGGATAGAGCAACCAGAGAACTTTTCCGGTGCATATAACTGTTCCTCAACCAATATTCTTGACTGGCGCGCCTTTGGTTTGTTGATGGATTTGGCGATGATGGGCTGCGGCACCGGCGCAGTCTTGGAACCACAATACATCAACCAATTGCCACAGATTAGCAACCGCTTAACCGTGACAGTGCAAGGCGAAATCGGCTCTACACCCGCTGATTCGCGCCGCCAAGAAACCGAAGTAAAAATAGACGAAAAAACCGCCACTATTTATGTCGGAGATTCTCGCCAAGGTTGGGTAAAATCCTATCAAAGTTTGCTGGAATTATCCACAGATGAAAGATTTGCAGGCGAAGTTCAAGTTTACATAGATTTGAGCGACGTTCGCCCGGTGGGAGAGCCTTTAAAAGGTTTTGGCGGAGTCGCAAATCCGGTGAAATTGCCCGACCTTTATCAGCGCTGCGCCACAATTTTGAATAAAGCTCAAGGGCGGCAGTTAAATTCAGTTGAATGCTGCGTGTTGATTGACGAAGCAGCCGTCACAATCGTCGCCGGAAATATCAGAAGAAGCGCGGGGATGCGTCAATTTGAATCTGGTGATGAACTGGGGGCAAATGCTAAAAACAATTTGTGGCAACAAGATGAAAGTGGCAACTGGAGAATCGATCCAGAGCGCGATGCCCTTCGTATGGCAAATCATACCCGTGTTTTTCATAGCAAACCAACACTGGAAGAATGTATTGATGCTGTCCGCAAACAGTATTACAGCGGCGAAGGTGCGATTCAATGGGCCGGAGAAGCTGTAGCTCGATCTAACGTTGACTTACTTTCAACACCGAGTCTTAAACTTGAGTTTTTGAAAGCTTACAACGAAGGAAAAGCTAAAGATTGGTTGCAGAAACGCTATCCTGACATGACGGCTGGCGAGTTAGAACATCGGTTAGTCCGTGTGGGCTTAAACCCGTGTGGTAAGTAATTTTGCCTCACGTTAAAAACCTCGTAAAATCGGAGAAGACTGAGATGTTAATTCCGAGGTAAGTAAGGGAATT
>NZ_JBARVX010000159.1:0-4768 GCF_049646505.1 Microcoleus sp. | reverse complement strand
TCAAGTTTTCGCGGCGGAATTGGAAGCGGAAGACGACTTTGCGATCGCCCGCTGCATTTTGATTCGGATTCGCATCTAATTCTCCCCGCCCAGAAACTAATACTTTCTGCTGCAATTGGGCTTTTTTAGGAAAATCAACCTCCTCGGAAAACATATAATTAGAAACAGCTAAAGCCCGCCGCAAACTCAGTTCCAGATTTTTTGGTTCTGCACCTGCAGAACTGGTATGTCCTTCGATGACAACGCGAGCAATTTGTTTTTCAAACTGTTGGTTAGCAAAAAGGACTTGGCTGTAAACAGGAATGAAGGCTTGCAAAAACTTTTTTCCTTCTGGTTTGAGCACAGAACTGTTATTATCAAACAAAATGCGATCGCGAATACTGACATCTCCGGTTCCGGGATCGACTGTAAAAATATCTTTGTTTCCAACTTTCCCCTCTAAAGCATTAACAATAATCTGCGGTAATCCTTTAAATGCGTTTTGATATTGCTGCAATTCCTGCCGCAGTTTTTCCACCTGAAGGATTTTTTCATCCAGCATTTTCACCTTTTCGCTGAGTTGAATTTGCACGGTGATGAACAGGAGGGCGAACAACATCAGCAAGCCGGACATTAAATCGCCGATGGACAGCAGGACGCTGGAATCTTCCTCTTCTTCTATTTCCGGTGAATTGTCTAAATCTTTCATTTTTGCACTCTGGCTGATTTGTTAATTAGGAGCGAAAACTTAATAACTTAAACACCTGTTACAGTCCTCTCTCCTGTAAGTTGCGAAATAGAAGGAGGCAGAGCCTCCGGATCTGCATTACCAGGCAGAGCCTGGTAACGAGCAATCTTAGCCCCCCCGAACTCGCGGGGGGGTTGGGGGGGTAATATCTAGCGCTACTTTATGAAATTGGTATTATTTCTTCGTTCCCAAATTATCAGCAGCAGCCACCAAATAATGAGCAACCTGCATTAAACCATCCGAAGATTCTTGCAATCCGCTGCACACTTTTGCCATCGAAGAATCTGCTTCTTCAAAAAACTTGTGCTGGGATGACGTAGTTTTTTCCAAATAGCCAATTAATTGATTGTTACCAGACTGCAGCGCGCGATCGAACTGATCTGTCATATTTTGATACGCACTCTCAACCCGCCGCACTTGTTCTTGTTCCGCTTGCAAAGCTGCATTTAATTGATTCACCAAACTTGTATAGGTAGTTTGCAACCTTTCCCCTTCGACATTGAACTGATTTGCCATTTTTTCATACACGCTTTCTACCCGCAGCACTTCTTGTCCGGTTATCTTCGCTAGTTCCTGCAACTGTGCCAAACGCTGGCTGGAATTCAACCCCACAGAATTAGCAAACTGGCTCACTTCTGCGGCTGTTGTCAAAATTTTGTCCATACTTTCGTCAACTTGCTGCGACATCAATTTGCGCTTCTGCGATTCTTCCTGAAAAACTTTTTGCAAGCCCAGTACAACCTGCGCTAAACCTTTTTGCTGTTTGCCTAAAGTACCTTCTAATAAGTTGTTTTGTGCTGTAAAGAATTGCTGGAGAGAGGATTGATATGTTACCCGGAAGTTGTCTAATTCTTCCTGGACTGTAACGCGGGTATTTTGCAGCATGGTGTCAACGTTTTGCAAGCTGCCAACTAGATTTTCTCGCGCTTTGTCCATTAGTTCAGAAGCTTCATCGCCTACTGCTTTAATGGTGTCTGACTGAGTTTGAAAAGCTGCGTGGGTGGCATTTAAAATATTGGTCATTCTGGCTTCAACTCCTTCTAGCATTTCCTTTTCTTGTGCTGCTTGAGTGTGGAGAGATGCTTGCAAGTTATCTTGAATTCCTCTAAAGGTGTTGGCGGCTTCTTGGGCGCTTTCTTGGAAGGCTGTTCTTTGGGCTTTCATGCCTTCAATGCTTTCTCCAACTCCCGATCGCATTTCGGTAGCCATTTCTTGCAAAACGCCGTGGGTGTCTGTCTGAAACTGTCCTAAAATCTGCTGCAAGTTGGTGGCAAATTCCTGTAACTGCACTAATGTATCTTGCTGGAAAGTTTGAATTGTCAGGATAGATTGTGCTAAACTAGAAGATATTCCGCCCAATTCGTTCTTGAGTTCTCTGACAGCTTCGGATGCTGATTGAGTTAACTGGGCGCTTTGATCTAATCGCCCTACTACTGGTTCGATTACTTCGGTGCGGAGTCCTGAAAGTAGATTGTTTAATATCTCTTCGCCTTGGTCGGCTTTAATTTGTTTTAGTAGGGATAACTCTTGGCGAATGTCTTGAAAAACTGGGGCCATTGCTAAGCCAATTTGCTGTCCGAGTTCCTGGGAGTTCACATTGCTTTGCGCCTCGACAATTTGAGCAAACCCGGTTTTCATTGTTTCGGTTGCAAGGGCGATCGCACTTTCAACATCGCCGCTAGAATTGGCGCGGGAAAATATTTGTTCTGGGGTTTGTAATTTGGCGATTTTATCTAATTTATTGCGTAAATTATCGCGATTAGCAATGCGCGCGCGATCGCCCCAAGCCAAGACAAGCGTAAATATGCTAGAAGAGCCCAAACCCATCAAAGAAGTCGAAAACGCTGTTTTCATTCCCTCCAGCAACGTGCCGATCGACGGTAGCAGTTCTTTGGTATCTTGCAAAGAACCCAAGTTAACATCTTGCAAGCCGGTTTGAATGCCGTAAAATGTACCTAAAACCCCCAGCGCGACTAAGGTGCTCGGTACAAACCGCCACTGACTTCGAGGTGCCGATCGCCCTAAAATTGCGGGATACTGAAACAACACAAACCGCCCGGATTTTACCTGCGCCCTGTAAGCCTCGCCGCCTGCGGTTATTTCGCCCGCCAAGTGTTCGCTAAACCAGTCTAGCAGCAGTTTCCAGGTATCTGCAGGTGTTTCCCGCTGGCGCAGTTCGATCGCCCCTGATGTACCGCTGTCTAACTTCGAGCTCAAATAGTCGATCGCATCAGAAGTCGATCGGCTTTTCGCGCCCAGATAGCGCTGATACTGCTTCACAGAAGTGCACTCGCCCCACACAGCCGCGCCCAGCAAAATTAGCGCCGCCCAGTGAAAAATGCTGTTCTGCCAAATTACCCCAAAAACAGCAGTCAAATAATTAATTAATTGCATATTGACAACCCGTTGAACTTGTGTATTTTACTCTCATCTCAATTCTGGAAAAAACCAACCTTAACGTTTAAATATAACATTTCCCACCGTCACAAAAACCACCATAAATTTTAGCTAATCGATCGCATATTTCACTTTTATTCATAAATTGTGTCATCATAAATCAAAAATGAAGAGGTACGAAATGTCAGCAGAATCGCCAGCCCCAAAAATAGTCATCGTCGGTGCAGGATGGGCCGGATTAGGAGCCACCTATCACCTCGCCCAGCAAGGCTACGACGTAACTTTGTTAGAAGCAGGCCCTCAGCCGGGAGGCTTAGTCGCGGGATGGAAAACCGCCGGCGGGCGTTCCGTAGAAGCAGGCATTCACGGCTTTTGGTATCCCTACAAAAATATCTTTTCCTTAGTCAAAGAATTAGGACTCGATCCGTTTACGCCTTGGACTCGTTCCTGTCAGTATTCCCCCGCCGGATTGGAAGTAGAATCGCCAATATTTCAGGACGAGCCGCGACTTCCCACACCGTTAGGAACCTTTCTTTACACCCGATTTAAAAGACTGCCATTAGTCGATCGGCTTTCAGCCTTACCCTTACTCTACGCCGTCCTAGATTTCGACAATTCCGACGCAGCTTGGCGCAGGTACGATCGCGTTACAGCCCGCGAATTGTTCAAACAGTTTGGCGTATCTGCGAGGCTGTACCGCGATGCTTTTGAGCCGATGTTATTAGTAGGTTTATTTGCACCAGGAGAACAATGTTCTGCCGCCGCAGCTTTGGGAATGCTTTATTATTTCATCTTAGCACACCAACCAGATTTTGATGTAGTTTGGTGTCGCGGCACTGTCGGAGAAAAAATCTTTCGCCCCTGGGTCGATCGCCTAGAAAAAATCGGCGCTAAAGTATTGACAAATCAGCGAGTTACTGATTTAATTGTTGACAGCAACAACCGAGCTACAGGCGTAGTTTGTGGCGATAAAACCTTCGAGGCAGATGCAGTTATTTTTGCGGTTGGCGTTACTGGGATGCAAAAAATTATTAGCAGTAGCACAGCTTTGCAAAGCCGCCAAGAATTTCGGGACGTGATGAATTTGGGCGCTGTTGACGTGTTAGCTGTCCGTCTCTGGTTTGACAGAAAAATTGACATTCCGCTGCCTTCAAATGCCTGTTTTGGATTTAGTTCGACTACGGGTTGGACATTTTTTGATTTGAATGCTTTGCACGACGAATTCCGAGCGGAACCGGGAACAGTTGTCGAAGCTGACTTTTATCACGCCAATCAATTAATTCCCCTGAAAGATGAGGAAATTGTTGCTTTAGTGCAGCGGGATTTAGCGACTTGTATTCCGGCTTTTCGGGAAGCCAAAGTAATTGACAGCAGCGCGATTCGCTTGTCGCGGGCGGTGACGCATTTTGCACCGGGAAGTTATCAGTATTTGTTGCCGGCGGTAACAAGTTATGATAATGTATTGATGAGCGGCGATTGGGTTGTTACCCGTCACGGTTCTTGGTCGCAGGAAAAGGCTTATGTTACTGGTTTGGAGGCGGCAAATTTGGTAATTTCGCGTTTCGGAATTGGCAGCAAAGCGGCAGTTATTCCTGTCGAGGCTGATGAGCCGCACATTCAAGTTGGGAGACAGATTAATCAGTT
>NZ_JBARVX010000158.1:0-3233 GCF_049646505.1 Microcoleus sp. | reverse complement strand
GATAGATACTGCGATCGGCTATAATCAGGGGCTAGAGGAAAAGAACACTGAAAACCCGAAAATATGGTTGCCATCCAAAGAAATCTCAACATTGCCGCCCTTGAAGCAGAATACAGTCAAAAAACACCCAGAGAAATTATCAAATTTGCCCTAGAAAATTTTGACAATATCTCAATTTCTTTCAGCGGTGCCGAGGACGTAGTTCTGATCGACATGGCCTCGAAAATCACCAAAAACTTCCGCGTTTTCACTTTAGACACCGGACGATTGCACTCAGAAACATATCAGTTTTTAGATGCCGTCAGAAAACATTACGGCATTAAGTTAGAAGTAATGTTTCCCGATGCAGCAGAAGTACAAGCCCTAGTAGATGAAAAGGGATTGTTTAGTTTTTATGAAGACGGTCACAAAGAATGCTGTGGCGTGCGAAAAGTCAAGCCGCTGCGCCGGAAATTGAATACCCTCGATGCTTGGATTACAGGTCAGCGCAAAGACCAAAGTCCCAGTACCCGCAACGGTATTCCGGTGATTGAAGTTGACGGTGCTTTTTCAACTCCAGACCATGAATTAATTAAATTCAACCCCTTAGCCAATTGGTCTTCGGCAGAAGTTTGGGAATACATTCGTGCTTTGGAAGTGCCTTACAATAAGTTGCACGAACGCGGTTTTGTCAGCATTGGTTGCGAACCTTGTACAAAACCGGTATTGCCAAACCAACACGAACGCGAAGGTCGTTGGTGGTGGGAAGAATCGACGATGAAAGAGTGCGGCTTGCACGCTGGTAACGCACAAAAATAGTAAGTTAATTATCGCGTTTCTTAATTAGATGAGGTACAAAAACGATCCCCCCTAGCCCCCCTTAAAAAGGGGGGAACCGGAAAAGCCCCCCTTTTTAAGGGGGGTTGGGGGGATCGATCGCCCCGTACCTCGGCAGACAGAGAAATGTCATAGTAGGTGCTCTTCTGAAGAGCACCTTACCCAAGAATTCGCTACAAATAGTAGGGTGTTCGGCAGAAGAGTACCTTACGCAAGAATTCACATTTACAAGAAATAAAAATTAAGATGAGCTGGCAACCGAACTTTGATAGGATGAGAAACATTCAGAAATGTTTTTAAGTCAGGTACTTATGCTCGCCTCAACTAGCGAATTGCTGAACACTGCCCGGAGAAACGCTTATGCGATCGGCGCTTTTAACGTGTACAATCTCGAAGGAGTAAAAGCCGTCATCGATGCCGCCGAAGCGCTGCAAAGTCCTGCGATGCTGCAACTTCATCCCAGCGCCCTAAAATACGGAAAATCGCCTTTAGTCGCGCTTTGCATGGAAGCCGCGCGCAAGTCTGTAGTGCCGATCGCAGTACACTTAGATCACAGTACCTCAGAAAAAGATATTCACCTCGCCCTAGCCGCCGGCATCAAGTCAATTATGGCTGACGGTTCTCCTTTGTCCTACGAACAAAACTTAATATTTACTCGCAAAATGACTGAATTATCCCACGCTAACGGTGCGGTGGTTGAAGCAGAAATCGGCAGAATTAGCGGTACGGAAGATGGTTTGACAATCGAAGAAAAAGCGGCTAAAATGACCGATCCAGTGGAAGCAGTCGAGTTTATTCAAGCAACTAAGGTGGATTTTCTGGCGGTAACAATTGGCAACGTTCACGGCAAATATTTCAGCGAACCGAAACTCGATTTTCCGCGTTTGGCAAAAATCCGAGCTTCTGTTTCGGTGCCGTTGGTGCTGCACGGCGCTAGCGGTTTGCCGGAATCGACGATCAATCAATCTATTACATTAGGCGTATCTAAGTTTAATGTGAATACGGAAGTTCGCGATGCTTATATGGAGGTGTTGAAAACTAGCAATTCTTTGTCAGACCCGGATTTGTTGGAAGTTATGCAAAAGGCGATCGATGCTATGCGATCGGTGATTTCTGGTAAACTGCAACTTTTTGGTTCTGCGGGTAAGGCTTATTTGCATCAGTCGCCTTACGCGGATGAATTGACTGCAAATAGTGTTAGCAATCAACTCAAAAAACTGGCGGTTTAAACCGCGTTCGTATAAACAAAACCCGATCTGAGAGGGGTTGAAGAAATGGCGGTGGAAACAGTAACAATAAAGATGAAGATGAAGAAAAGATGCGGGTTTTGCCTCGATCTTCTGGCTTCGATCGGAGATTGTTAGCTGAAGCCGCCCCTATCCGAACCAAAAACTTGCACTGCGATCGGCATTCCTCAACTGATTGTTTGATAACTTGACATCAATCTCTCCCAAGTTTATGCTAAGATTACTTTAATACCAATTTCATAAAGTAGCGCTAGATATTACCCCCCCAACCCCCCCTTATTTCGGGGGGGGAGTGGGGGGGTAGTAGCACATATGAAAGAAAAATGGTATAATACTGCTAAGTAGATGGGTAACAATAAAGATTAGATGAAGAGAAGAGGGCGGGTTTTGCCTTCATCATTCTGGCTTCTATCAGAGATTGTTAGCTGAACCTGCCCCTACTTAAACCAAAAATCTGCACTATGCTCAACATTCCTCAACTGATTGCTCGAGAACTTGACATCAATCTCTCCCAAGTCAATAATGCTCTGGAACTTTTCGCCGAGGGCGCAACTATTCCGTTTATTGCCCGCTACCGCAAAGAACGCACGGATTTGTTGAATGAAATTCAGTTGCGGGATATTTCCGATCGCTTTACTTATTTGACGGAAATTGAAGACCGCAAAAAGTCGATTTTGGAGACGATCGCCTCCCAGGGGAAACTCACGGAGGAATTGCAAGCTAAAATTGAATCGTGCTTGCAAAAAAATGAACTCGAAGACCTTTATTTGCCTTACAAACCGAAGCGGCGGACGCGGGCGACAATTGCTAGAGAAAAAGGTTTGGAACCGCTGGCAATTTTTATTAAGTGTCTGAACTTGCCAACGGCTCAACCGGCCGATATCGCAGCGGAAGCTAACAAATATGTATCGGAAGAAAAGGGCGTAAAAACTGCTGAAGAGGCTCTTAAAGGTGCTGGGGATATTTTGGCTGAGGCTGTTTCAGAACAAGCTGAATACCGAGCTTATTTGCGAGATTTTTTGATGAAAACTGGGGTGTTTGTATCGAAAATTAAAGATGATTTCCCGGAAGGAAGCACTAAATTTGAAATGTACCGCAATTACCAAGTTGCTGCGAGAAATGTTCAGTCTCACAATATGTTAGCGCTGTTTCGCGGGGAAACGGAGGGGG
>NZ_JBARVX010000157.1:0-4142 GCF_049646505.1 Microcoleus sp. | reverse complement strand
GCAATTTCTGCCATGTCTGCCGATTCTGGAGAACCTCCGCCTTTCCAGTCTACTCTACCGCCGCTGAGCACTAACAGGGGAGCTTTGCCTTGACGGTAAAGTCGGGAAGCGTAGATTATTCGATCGCCCGCTTCCCCCAATTCCACCCAAGGGCGGGGCGGCAAAGCTGCTTTGACACCGCCGCCCAAGACGATAATCGCTTCAGCTTGGGGGAGTTCGGCGGTTGGCAAATTTTGCCATTCGAGCGATCGAACTAAGGATTTTGACACCCAACCGCTACTTCCGAGCAGTAAAATAATTAGGGCTCCAGCCATTAGCGGTGCTGCCCATTTTGGACGCTGCCAAAGTGTGATTAAAGCCGCCATCATTAACAAGCAGCTCAACCCCAAAGGATAAATAAACAGCGGCAGCAGTTTCGACAAAAATACAAACATTCAACAAATAATTAAAAGCGCTTCATAGTCTGTCTTTGGATCGAGCGTGAAAAATGTTAATTCATACTCAACTTTAGCCGCGCAGAATTTTGAACGCTTTAACTTAAAGCTCAAAACTCAATACTAAAAACTTTTTTATGTGCTAGCGGCGGTCTTCAGTTTTCGACAGCCACTGAAACAGTGAAGTAGCTTCACGCCGGGAGCTTTTAATATATCTATTACCGTCCGTTTCCACTACTTCTTTATTGAGTATAGCATCCGAGGTTTCATCCTTGGAACGTTTATTGGGGTTGAGCAGTAATTCGTTGTGCCACCAAGCGACAATTAAACCTGCTGCCGCGCCGCCGACTACGCCAAAGCCGATACTGATGGGCAGCGTACATCCTATGAAGCGAAACGCAACGGTAAACAACACAAACCATATCAGCGCGGGGCTAAACCCCTTCGAGTCTCCGTTAAATTTTGCCATGAGCTGCAAGTTGTTTTTGTAATAATACAGAAAGATATTGACAATATTAGCAGACAAGTAATATTTGCAAGGGCGATCGCGCTGCAACTACTGGTCACAAATTAAGTTTAATTGTACCTCTAAATCTTGCGCGGTATCTATAATGTTTGCAGAAATTTGCTCAAATTCTGTAAAAGGTTCTGCTTCTGCTTGCTGCGAGCTCAATAGTTCTGCTGTCGCGTCGGCAATATCGCCCCGGCGCTGCAGCAGCCGTTCTTGCAATACTTCAATTGGTGCCGTGCAGTAAACAATTTGCCAGGGCAAGCTGCGGGATTGAGCCAGATTAATCGCATCGGTTCTCAAGTTTTGGCGATCGAACTTAGCATCTAAAATCACATTCCAACCTCGCTCAGCCAGAACCGTACCCAACTCTAACAATCTACCATAAGTCTGCGCCGTCATTTCATCCGAATACAAATCTTGCCCGCCGCGTTCATTTAAAGGAATTCCGCCTAAATGTTTGCGAACAGCATCGGAACGAATTTGAATTGCACCTGTGCGTCGAGCCAAATATCGAGCTGCTGTACTCTTCCCAGAACCCGACAAACCCGACATCAAAGTTAACTTTCCCCGGCGCGGTTTTGTGTATTTCCAAGCTAATTTATAGTAATGAGCTGCTGTCTGTGAAATCTCTGCTTTTTCGGCAGTTGAAATAGCCGCATCGTCCAACATTAACGAAGTCACTTTTGCTCTGACATAAGCTTGACGGCTCAAATAAAGCGGCAGCACTTGCAGCCCTTCCCAATCGCCTGTTTGTTCTATGTAAGTGTTGAGAAAAACATTGCCTAAATCTCTGCGCCCCCGCGAGTCCAAATCCATGACAGTAAAAGCGACATCGTACATAACATCCACAAAGCGAAAATGCTCGTTAAATTCAATGCAATCAAATAGCAATATTTTATCGTGCCACAATGCGATATTCCGCAGGTGCAAATCTCCGTGACATTCGCGAATTTTATTGTCGGCAATCCGCTGGTTAAATAACTCTTTATTTTTGGCAAAAAACGCATCAGTATAATCTTTTGTTTCCTGATATTGTGTCTGACTCTGCGGCCCGCCGATATATTTTTGGGAAATCAGATAGTTGTTGTCTATTGCTGTGCGAATCTGACTGATTTCGCCAAAGGTGCGAATGTAGTTATTGGTAATTGCCGTGCTGTGAAACTTGGCAACTTCCCGCCCTAACTCTGCCATAAGTTGTTCGGTCAACTGTCCGCGCTCCAATAAACTGAGGAACAGCGCTTTTTGAGGAAATTCCCGCATTTTTAGCGCGTATTCTACAGTAGTTTCTGCCGGAGCTGTATCTGGTGAATCGCTGGCAAATTGAAAGAAATCGCCGCTTTGAACAATTGGCAAAACTTCGAGATAAATTTCCGGGGCTGTGCGTCGGTTCATCACCAATTCTTGGGTGCAGAAATGCTGCCTTTTCTGCAATGTTGAATAGTCCATAAAGCCAAAGTTGACGGGTTTTTTGATTTTGTAAACATATTCTCCTGTTAGGAACACAAAGGAAGCGTGAGTCTGAATGAGCTGCACGGGTTCTGTGACGCTGTGGGGGTAGAACTCAGGCTGCAGCATTTGCTCAATTAGAGGGGGTAGACAAGTATCAGTCATGTCGATTTTAGTTTTTAGATTTTAGATTTTGGATTAGATAGATTTGGGCTGGGGGATTTAGATTGAGATAACTTAAAGAAAATAGATGTTGAGTTGAAGTCGATTTATTATAAGGTTGATAATTAGTGTAAACCAAAAATTACTGATGACTGAAAATAATCAAGATTCCCGTTCGGTGGATGTGTTTGGCGTAGGCAATGCCCTGGTAGACATTTTAGCATTGGTGGAAGATGAATTTGTACTCGATCGCGGGCTGAATCGCGGCGGGATGACGCTGATGGATTCGGCAACGCAGGGGGGGATTTTGCACGGTTTGGAGCATACTTCGTTACAAATGCGATCGGGGGGTTCTGCGGCAAATACGATGATTGGTGTGGCTCAGAGTGGCGGTAAAGGCTATTATTCGGGGAAGGTTGCTAAGGATACTAACGGCGAATTTTACAGGCAAGATTTGCTGGAGGCGGGGATTGATTTTAATGTGCATCCTGCTGCTGAGTCTAGCGGGCCGACGGGTACTTGTGTCGTGCTGACTACTCCTGATGCGGAACGCACTCTGTGTACGAATTTGGGGGTTTCTACTACTCTGGCTGCGACTGATATTGATGTCGATCGACTATCTCATTGTCAGTACAGTTATGTTGAGGGCTATCTTTGGGATGCTCCCGATCCGCGAAAGGCTAGCATTGAGACGATGGAACAGTCTAAGCGTCTGGGTGTGAAGGTGGCTTTTACTTTTTCTGATGGCTTTTTGGTCGATCGATTTGCTGATGATTTTCACAAGGTGGTTTCGGAATATTGCGATGTAATTTTTTGCAATGCTGATGAAGTTCGGAGCTTTTTTAAGGAGGAATCTTTAGAAGAATGCGCTCGCAAAATGAGCAAGATTTCGGATTTGGCTTTTATCACTAATGGGGATAAGGGCTGCACTGTGGTGGAGAACAAACAAATTGTTGATGTGGCTGGATTTCCGGTAAAGCCGATCGATACTGTGGGTGCTGGTGATGCTTTTGCCGGCGGTGTTTTGTTTGGGCTGACTAACGGTTTGAGTGCGGCGCAAGCGGCTCGTTGGGGCAATTATTTGGCTTCTATGGTGGTGCAGATTCACGGGCCTCGGCTTGACGGTTCTCAGGCTCATCTTTTGAGTAAGGTGATTTCTGGTTGAGAATTGAAATGGGCGATCGCGCTTTTTTCGATCGAGGGCGATCGCACTTTTTTGAACCGATCCGTTGCACGGGCAAAAAAGCCCGTGCAACAGCCGACATGAGTCATCTCAAATCCGGTTGTATGGGAATGATAACTAATAGGTGGTAAGATTGAATGAACCGCGAAGACGCTCTTGACGCGAAGTAACATACCCCCTTGATGATTCGGCGGTTTCAACCGCCAGAAAGTCAAACAATGTCGGCGGAAACAGACTGCTTTATAAAGGGGAGCCAAAACCCGGATTTGGTATTAGATATTGAGAACCGCTATATTTGTTAGTGCCAATTCCCAATTCCCAATTCCCAATTCCCAATTCCCAATTCCCAATTCCCAATTCCCAATTCCCAATTCCCAATTCCCAATTCCCAATTCCCAATTCCCAA
>NZ_JBARVX010000156.1:0-12967 GCF_049646505.1 Microcoleus sp. | reverse complement strand
GAAAGGACGGGCGGGACGCCCATCCCACAAACTTGTCTAAATTATTTAATTCACGATCCTTACCGCTGGCTGGAATTGCCTAAATTTGCCGATCGGAATTTAGGTTTTGCCGATCGGAATTTCAATCTTAAAAGTCGTTCCCCGTCCCATTTGGGAAATACACTCAATCTTCCCCTTGTGCTTTTCTACCACAATCGAATGGGCGATCGACATTCCCAACCCCGTACCTTTCCCCACAGCTTTTGTCGTAAAAAACGGGTTAAAAATGCGATCGACTATCTCATCGGGAATGCCCGTACCGTTATCCGAAATTTCCACCATCACAGTGTTTTGCGGCGTGACACCAGTGCAAATAGCAATCCTGCCGGGATTTTGCTCTGCTTCAGAAACCGACAACTTACCGTAGCGTTCCTCAATCGCATCAATTCCATTAGCAATAATATTCATAAACACCTGATTTAGTTGGCTCGCGTAGCACTCCACAAGCGGCAGTTTGCCGAACTCCTTAATTACTTCAATTTCCGCACGCCTGTCGTGACTCTTCAAACGGTGCTGCAAAATCAACAAAGTGCTATCAATTCCCGCGTGAATATCCACAGGCTTCATTGCCGATTCGTCCAGCCGCGAGAAATTTCTGAGCGACAAAACAATTTGCCGAATCCGCTCGGTTCCCACCTGCATCGAACCCACAAGTTTTCTTAAATCTTCTGCCATGAAGTCCAAATCTATCTCTTGAATGCGATCGACAATTTTTGCATTAGGTTCCGGATACTCCTGTTCGTAAAGAGTCACCAAACCGAGCAACTGTTGCGTATACTCTTTGAGATAATTAATATTAGCGTGAATGAAATTAACCGGATTATTAATTTCGTGAGCGATGCCGGCAACCAACTGCCCCAAAGAAGACATTTTTTCAGTTTGAACGAGCTGAGCTTGAGTAGAGCGCAATGACTGCAGCGCTGACTCCAACTCTCCGGCTCTTTCTCTTTCTCGCGCCTCGCTTTGTCGCAGAGCTTCCTCTGCTTGTTTGCGAGTCGTAATATCCAGGGCAAATCCAATTATTACTTGGGGCTGACCCTCAGCATTCCTGCTAAAAATAGTATCCCGAGTTTGCATCCACAAAAATTGACCTGTTCCGGCCCGCATCCGGTACTCAATTTCCCTAATTTCGCCATCTTCAACTTCTACCAAGCTCGCGTGATGTTTCACGACTTCAGGCAAATCTTCAGGGTGTACTAACTGAGGAATCACTGACGAACCCATCGCTGCAATCTCGTCAAAACTATAGCTTAAAACCTTACCCACCGAAGAATTAATGTAGATATTTCGCTGTTCTTCTAAGTCGTAGAGATACAAAATACCGGGACTAGCATCGGCGATTTTTTGAACGAACTGCTGGCTTTCTTGCAAAGCTAACTCGGCTTGTTTGCGCTCCGTCACATCAATAGTGATGCCGTCCCAAAGAAGATCGCCGTTTTCTTTAGCTTCAGGACGCGCAATTACCTGAAACCAGCGAATTTTCCCAGAAGGCAGCACCAGCCGTCCTTCCCACTGCCAAGGTTGCAAATTTTGCGCTGAAACACCAATAGATTCGTAATAATTTTGGCTGTCGTCGGGATGAACCAAATCTATTAGCAAAGCCGCATTTTGCATCACAGCTTCGGATTCTAACTCAAACATTTCTCCGGAAGCAAGACTCAGGTAAGGGAAACTCACAGAGCCATCCGGACGCAGCAAACATTGATAAATCATTCCAGGCAAATTAGCCGACAGCTTTTGGAATTTTGCCTCGCTCAAACGCAGTGCTTCCTCTGCTTGTTTGCGCTCCGTAATGTCAGTAATTGAACCCACAATGCGGACTGCTTTTTCATTTTCGTCCCACAAAGCTTGTCCGCGACTGAGTATCCATTTGTAGGAGCTGTTGTAGCACCACAAGCGGTATTCGACGATGTAGTGGGGCGTTTTTCTATCTAAATGGTCTTGGAAAGCTTGCATTACTAAGGCTAAATCGTCGGGATGCGTGCCCCTGTTCCATTCGTCAAAGTGATCGAGTTCTGGTCTGTGTTGGTATCCGGTGATTTCTTTAAATCGATGGGACAGGAATATTTCTCCTGTTTGCAAGTTCCAATCCCAAATGCCGTCATTGTTGCCTTTGAGCGCTAACTGCCAGCGCTCTTCACTTTGCATCAATTGAGCTGTGCGTTGTTTGACTATATTTTCTAGTTCTTGATTGAGGTGTTTGAGACTTTCTTCTGCCTGTTTGCGCTCGATCGCAATTCCTGCTAAATTCCTGACAGCTTCGATCGATTGCAGCTCAAAATCTTGGGGAGTGCGCGGTTGGCCGTAATACAGGGCAAAAGTTCCCAAAACTTGACCCTCAGATGAAAAAATCGGAGTTGACCAGCAAGCTCTCAGTCCAAAACTCAAGGCTAAATCTCGATAATTTTCCCACAAAGGATCGCTGGCAATATCTGTCACGATTACTTGTTCGCGGCGGTAGACAGCAGTGCCGCAGGAACCGACATTCGGGCCGACGGCTACTCCATTAATAGCAGCACTGTAACTGTCGGGCAAACTCTGCCCTGCTGCGTGCAGCAAATGTTGACCGTCTTTATCTAACAGCAAAATCGAACCCATGACATCTCTCGATTGCTGTTCGACAATTTCAATTAAACTATTTAAAGTATCGCCGAGAGGAGCGCTCTTAGCAATCATTTCTAAAATTTGTTTTTGAGCGTTCAACCATTTTTCAGCTTGTTTGCGCTGAGTAATGTCGCGGGCCATCCAAATAAAAGTGTTTTCCTGCATTGGAGAAATGTTAGCGACAAACCAAACTTCTTGGTGGTTGAGTTGCAGGCTGTATTCTATGGAACGGGTCTGTTTTGTGTCGGCGACAAGTTGAATTTGACTGAGGAAAAAATCTGCTGTTTCTGGTGGCAGGATATCGTGCAGAGTTTTGTCTATAAGTTCCGGCGACGGTTTGTATAAAAGTTCGGGATTTGTGGGGGCAATTTTTAGATAACGTCCCTCAATATCAATGACAAAAATTACGTCGTTCATGGCAAGGAATAAAGCTCGCAATTCTGACTCAGAAGCTTGCAGGGCGATTTCAGCTTTTTTGCGATCGCTAATATCTGTACCCACCGACAGCAGCCCGATCGATCGCCCTTTCGCATCGAGCAAAGGTGTGTTTGTCCAAGCTACCCACACTTTTCCCCCGCTGCGGCGGATGTTTTGATTTTCGTTTTGGAAGTATTTGTCCGGCTGTGCCGCGCAGTCTCGAATTATTAGGGCTAAATGATTTTCTGACAAATCGGCCGGATCTACAATTGTGCCGATCGGGCTTTTGCCAATTATTTCGGCTTCTAAATACCCGAAAAAATTTTCTGCAAACTCATTAAAAAAAGTAATTTTGCCCTCACTGTCTAACTTCACAATGATGCTGTTAGCATTCTCCACCAACTGCCGGTACTTAGCTTCGCTGGCGCGCAATTTCTCCTGCCCGTACACCCAGCTAAAGGTTACTGCCCCGCTGAAAACAGCCAGCCAGCCACCGCCAAACAGCAACCACCCCCGCAGCGGCGAATTCTGCCGCCATCCCCCCGCCGGAATTGCTGCCAACTGCCAGGAACCGTTGGGCAAAGTGATTTCCAGAAGTGCGGGATTGTTCTGAAAAATCGACTTGTCGCCGAAAAACACGTCCCCGATCGCTCCTTTGCCGTCTTTGCCGCGCACAGCGTATTGCAGGTTTGCCGAGGAATCATTGAGTCCCGCTTCCTGCAAGAGATCGTGTTGGTCGATGAGAACCCCTATCAAGCCCCAAAAAACCCCTGTTTCGAGTTCTGCGCCGGGGGGTGTGAGAAAAATGGGCGATCGACCGATGAACCCCAAATTCCCCGCCAATAATTTCACTGGCCCGGCAAGCACAGTTTTTCTACTGGCGATCGCCTCTTCGACCATTTGGCGCTGTTGGGGTACCGTTGTCAACTCAACCCCGATCGCCTGTTCATTGCCTTGAAGCGGATACATATAAGCAATGGTTGTGCCTTTAACTAAACCTAGGCTGCGAATTCCCCTTTGCTGTGCCATGAGAATTCTCGCCATCGCTGCAAACTCAGCTTCGGTGATGTTTGGGTTGTTGGAAACGTAAGCCACCAAACCCCGCATCAAAAACAGCCGGGAATTCAAAGACCCTTCCAGCTTAGAACGGACTGTGCTGAGCCGATCGATCGTGCTAGCGCGTTTGTACTGCAAAAATCGCTGTTGTTCCGATCGATCTAAAGTGCCAACTCCGACCCAAATTGCTACTGATGTGGCAATTGCTGCTAAATAGGGTGAAATTTGAAATTTTTTAATCTTAAAGTATTCCATTTGCAGGCGGTTGAAGTATATTTTTACGTCTTTAGATAGATTTATTTTAATTCTATTTTTCTAGGCAGATGCAATATTTCCGGGATACCGGGCTTTTGGCAAGAGTGGAGGGGTAGGCACGGGGGCACTACCCCTACAAGACAAAACCCTGATTTTTTCTAGAATGAAACAGCCCAGACTCTCCCTCTCCCCGTTCGGACTCGCGCACCCGAAAGACGGGATTTATTGGTTAAAATGGAGTTAGCAATAATTTTTGTCAGCGCTGGGCGTAAATCTTCATAGGGGCAATTTGATGCAGGAACAGTTGATGGAAGCGATCGCACCTTACCGCGATCGAGTAGATTATTTAGAAGTTCGCCTCGAAAAAAGCGAGTCAACGGCGATTAGTTTTCGGGGCCCTGGGTTAGATGCAGTCAACCGCAGTTTCAGTCTCGCAGGCGGCATCCGCGCCTGTCACAAAGGCGGCTGGAGTTTTGTAACTTTTAACGGTTTAGCTGAGTTAAAATCCCGAATTGAAGAAGCTGTCGTTCAGTCTCGTTTAGTTGGTAGCGAAAAAACTGTACTAGCAGATGTCACCCCGATTCAAGATTATGTAGCGGTAGAATTGGGCCGCGACCCGCGCTCTATTACTTTAGCAGAAAAACGCCAACTGCTCGAATCTTACAACCAGTTGCTGTTAGATTACGACCCGCGAATTCAGACGACAATGGCCGGTTACAGCGACAGATTTGGGATTACTTATTTTGTGAATTCTCAAGGCACTTGCATTGCTCAGGAGCGCTTGGACGTGACGGGGCGTTTCGGGGCGATCGCCCGCAATGAAGATGGTGTCGTCCGTCAAGGGTTTGAATCGATTCACTCGCGATCGGATTACAATGTCTTGACAAATATCGAAGATCGTGTTAAGGATGCCGCTGTTCGAGCTGTCGGTCAACTTGAAGCAAAATCGGTAAAAGGCGGCCAGTATCCAGTGATTTTAGACCCTTATTTGTCAGGGGTATTTATTCACGAAGCTTTCGGCCATTTATCGGAAGCTGACGGCATTTACGAAAACCCGAAAATGCAGGAATTGTTGACTTTGGGCAAGCCTGTGGCGATCGAACAATTGAACGTAATTGACGACGCAACCTTGCCGGGACTGCCGGGAACTCTCAAATACGACGACGAAGGCGTGCCCGCTCAGTGCAAGCATTTAATCAAAAATGGAGTTTTAGCAGCGAGGATGCACAATCGCGAGACTGCGGGCAAAATGGGCGAAGCTCCGACGGGAAATGCCAGGGCTCTGAGCGCTACTTTTATGCCGTTGGTGCGGATGACTAATACGGCGATCGAATCTGGCGCACATTCTTTTGACGAAATGGTGGGCGACATTGAGGAAGGAGTGTATGCAGTGCGGATGTTGGGAGGACAAACCAACGGCGAAATGTTTACCTTTGCCGCAGCCCAAGGCTTCATGATTCGCGACGGCAAATTGGCCGAACCGGTGAGCGATGTCACTTTAAGCGGCAATGTATTTCAGACTTTAAAGGATATTGAGTCGATCGGCAACGACTCAGTTTATGCCTACGGCGGCTGCGGAAAAGGCGGCCAAGGCGGTTTACCCGTCAGCGTCGGCGGCCCCCACCTGCGAATTAAAAATGTTGTAGTCGGAGGAAGATAATACAGTTCGTAGTGCGGACTTCAGTCCGCAGTTCGTAGTGAGGACTTTAGTCCGCAAAAATCCTTACTTCTTAGTCAATACGGTTCACTTAACACTATTTATACCCCGGAGATCCCCCTAAATCCCCCTTAAGAAGGGGGACTTTGATCGGATTCTTGTCCCCCCCTTCTTAAGGGGGGTTAGGGGGGATCTCCGGGCTTAACTAAACCGTATTTGTTTTTATCCCAGTCAGGTGCGTATTCCCCACCCAAAAGTTCCATAAAAAACCCGGTTTCATCAAGAAACCGGGTTTTTTCTATCAACTAATAGAGGAGTGAAAATTTAACGAATAGCGGTTGCGGGAATTCTGCATTTCTCGCACAACCCTCTAAACCAGACTGCAAACAATATTCTAGTGACAGCTTCTTACAACTGTTTCATTTCCTCTTCCAGCACCCGAACCAAATCTTGATTGCCACTGGCTCTAGCAACTTCGATGCGGTGCATCAGTTGCTTGTGAATGTTATCGCGGTGAGTTTCAGCTACTTTTCTTACGTTTTTGCGATTTGTGTTCATGGTGGACATTCCTTATATTTAATTTGGTGTACCGACTATTTCTAGTATATAGCGCGAAATTGCAAAAAGTATCTAAATTTACAAAAAGTTTACATTTACGAGCGATCGACCACAACAGTATAAGCTATTTTGCATAAGTCAATAGCGATATCTTGACAATTCCCATAATTTATTTAAAGAGCGGCATCTGTAGGGACACAGCCGAGCTGCAAAATTCCTGTGGGGCAGGCATCTTGCCTGCCCGCAAACAATATAATTCCGCACTTGCTGGCTGCAACCGGTGTATTTTTTCCAAAAACCCGGTTTCTTGAGCGGGAGTGCGTAAGCCCTGATTTACTCAAGCGGTGCGCGGTGGCGCGCGCCCTACATTGAGTCAAAACTCAAAACTTGCCCCAGCGCCTCTACCAACTGCTGCAAGTGTGCGAGCTCGTGAGTTGCCATCAGCGAAATCCGAATTCGGCTGACACTGACAGTCGGAGGCCGAATCGCCGGAGCAAAAATACCCATTTCCTTGAGTTTGCTGCCCGCTGTTAAAGCTGTGGCTGCATCTTTTAAGGGCAAACTGAAAATTGGGGAGAGGGAATTGTTAATTGGTAATTGGCGATTGGTAGCACAATATTTAAAAGTTTCGATATTTTGTTGCAAGCGCGATCGGCGTTCTGGTTCTTGCTGTACAATTCTCACAGCTTCCAAAGCTGCCGCCGTGTCAGCCGGGGTTAATCCGGTAGTATAAATCCAAGTCGCAGCTCGATTGCGGAGAAAATCAATTAAATCAGCAGAGCCCGCAACGTAGCCGCCCAAACTTCCCAAAGCTTTGCTTAGCGTGCCAACTTGGATTAGCGGCAATCCCGTACATCCGAAATGTTCCGCGCAACCGCCACCGCTAGCACCGAAAACTCCTGTAGCGTGAGCTTCATCTACTAATACCATGCAGTTAAATTGTTCCGCCAAAGCTAGCAACTGCGGCAGCGGGCACAAGTCTCCATCCATGCTAAAGACGCTATCGGTAATAATTAAACACTTGCGGTATTTTGCCCGATTTTGCTCTAGCTTGGCTTTTAAATCCTCAAGATGGCAGCGATCGTACTCTAGCACTGTTGCACCGCTGAGCGCTGCTCCGTTTTTGAGGCTCGAATGGTTGTACTTGTCAGATAATATCAAATCGCGCTTGCCGACAATTGAGGCGATCGCCCCTAAATTTGCTAAATATCCCGAACTGAACACCAAAGCGTCTTCGGTTTGTTTTAAATTAGCTATAGCCTGTTCTAGCTGTCGGTGCAAATCGCGGTGTCCGCTGAGCAACCTCGAACCCGTCGCGCCCGTACCAAATTCCTTTGTTGCAGCAACAGCCGCTTGAATTAACCTGTCATCGCCCGCCAGCCCTAGATAATCGTTGCTGGCAAAGTTAATCAGCCGGCGGTTTCCTAATTTTACCGCAGGGCCGGGGCAACTTTCGATCGATTGGGGCGATCGATACCAATCGGCACGGCGAACAGTGTCCAGGGATTTCTCTATCCAAGCGTAAGGGTCTGCGTTCATATTGTCCGGCGATCGAGTAATAAGTTATATTGTCTTATAATCAGTCACTGCCTATCACACAAGCATATGCCACTCACTAAAAAATACAGATTAGTCACCCGCAGCGATTTTGACGGTCTTGTCTGTGCCGTTTTGCTCAAAGAACTAGATTTAATCGACGAGATTAAATTCGTGCATCCTAAAGATATGCAGGATGGAAAAATCGAAATAACAAATAACGATATTAGCACCAACTTACCCTATGTTGAAGGAGTTCATCTCGCCTTCGACCACCACTTCAGCGAAACTCTCAGACACGAAAAAATCAAAATCAATCACATCATCGACCCCTATGCAGATTCAGCAGCTAGAGTGCTGTACAAATATTATGGAAGCAAAGCCAAGTTTCCCGATATTTCCGAGGAAATGATGGTGGCAGTTGACAAATCAGATTCCGCTCAATTTTCCAAAGAAGAAGTTTTGCATCCCGAAAAATGGGTGCTGTTAAACTTCTTAATGGATGCTCGAACCGGGTTGGGCCGGTTTAAAGAATTTACAGTTTCCAACTATCAGTTAATGATGCAGTTAATCGACTACTGCAAACATCACAATATCGACGAAATCTTGCAGCTTCCTGATGTCAAAGAAAGAGTAGACCTTTACTTCGAGCAATCAGAAAAATTTCAAGATCAAATACAGCGCTGCGCCAAAGTTTATGAGAAATTAGTTGTTTTGGATTTGCGGAACGAAGATGTAATTTATGCCGGAAATCGTTTTGTACTTTATGCTTTGTTTCCAGAGTGCAATATCTCGATTCACGCACTTTGGGGGCTGAAACAACAAAATACTGTTTTCGCAGTTGGCAAGTCAATCTTTAACAAAACTTCTAAAACTAATATTGGGGAGTTAATGTTAAGATATGGTGGCGGCGGCCATCAGAACGCCGGAACTTGTCAGATTGAAAACGATAAAGCTAGTAAGGTTTTGAAGGAGTTAATTGCCCAGATTGAGCAAAAAGGTTGAATTGGCTCGATATTTTTTGCAGTCAGGACTTGAGTCTTTGATTATTTGAATTTTCAGGACTGAAGTATGAACCGTCGAACGGGGTTTTCAGGACTGAAGTCCTTACTGCGAACGAAGGCTTAAATCAAATCCTTTCTTCCTCGAAATTATTCATCTCTCTCTTCCTTTGCGATAAGAGCGCTGACGCGCGGCGAAAGCCTAAAGCGACGAAAGCGGTTGAATCCTGCAGGTGCAACCGGACTTGGTATTATTTGTCGAATTTTTAATCTTGTGGGTTCTGGGGGTTGAGATTTTCTGAACTCTTGGCTTTGACTGCAGGTAAATGGTCTACCAAACCCATATCAAAAGCGATATCCGGCAAATCGTCAGCGTTATATTGTCCGGGTTCAAACAACCGCCCTGGAGTAAAACAAGGCTGTTTTAATTGTACCACTTCGCTAGGTGAAAACATTCCCCTAAACATTTTGCGTTCGAGTCCCATAATTTCCGCTCCTAAAACAACTCTCGCATTAATTTTAGCAATTTTTTGCCCGCCGCTTCCCAACTAAATAAATCGGCCGTCTCTCTAGCTTTTTGAGCTACCTGAAAGCGCATCGGGTCTTCGACAATTTTTCGCAACTGCTGGCGCACAGACTGAAGGTTTGGTTCTGCCCAATGAGGAGAATTTCGGATTTTCATATACTGAGTATCGTAACACTCTCCTACGGGAATTAGATCGCAAGCAATGGGATAGCAGTTAGCGGTATTGGCGTACTCAGTCGGGCCGCCGTACATTGTCATGGCGACGGGTAAACCTGCAGCAAAGGCATCCAAAATTTTAATCGCAAAACCTTCGCCGCGAAACGGAGCTAAAAAAGCATCTGCTGATAAGTATAAATCAGCTAGTTCTGCTTTACTAAAAAATTTAGGTCGGATTTGAATTTTTGACTGTGACTTGCCGAATTGCTTTTCAATATTTACAAGATGTTCCACTATGATATCAGGATTTTTGCCGCCATCTTTGATAATTAACTCTACGTTAGGATCGTTTTTAAACTCTTGATAAAATGCTTGAATGGCGAGGTCGGTGCCAAATCTATAAAAGTCATAAGAATTGGTCATGTGCAGAATAGATTTTATATCTTTTTTAGTTTTATGCGGTTGGGAAGAATAAAGTTGCGAGATTAAAGGATTGAAACCTAGAGGCACGACTGAGACTTTTTGGGCGCGACAGCCAGCTTTGATTAAAACGTTTTTAGAATATTCGCTTACTGCTAGTATGTGGGATGAATTATTGACGGCATCGTAAATCCAGTAATCATAATTATCATCGTTTCTGGTGAATTCGTAATTGATGGCAAAAAATTCTAGATTGAGATGTCCTTTGAGTTCTTTGAGAAAATAAGGTTTCCAGTAATGAGACCATTTGATTTGAAATAAATCTGATGGTGCGGTGTTCATCCACTTTGCTAGCAGGTGGTTTTCTTCTGCTGTGGAATTGCGGGTGATGTGAGAGGCGATGGGCGATGGTTCGACTGAAATAGGTATTCCCATTTTGTCTAATGTTGTCGCCAGGGATAGGGTAATGTCTGCGAAGGAGTTAAAGTCTTGAAAGCCGACGTTAAAGTGAACCATTTTTATGGGAATGGGGAATGGGGAATGGGGAATTGGGAATGGGGAATTGGGAATTGGAGGCAGAGCCTCCGGGTATTTCCCCGGCAGAGCCAGGAAACAAGACTAATAATTAATAACTAATAACTAATAACTAATAACTAATGACTAATGACTCAAACTTTTGCTTCCAAAGACTTAAGAAACTCGGTATTTACCCCCGACTCCCGCGTCATGGCAAGTTTTCCAGTCCGGGCAATTTCCTTAATCCCAAATCTATTCAGAACCTGGACAATTGCCACCATTTTACCCGGATCTCCGACAACTTCCAAAGTCAGGGTGTCATCACCAATATCCACCACTCGCGCTCTAAAAATCTGAGCTAACTCAATGATTTCCGATCGCGTCCCGCTAGCAGCATTAACTTTCAGCAACATCAACTCCCGTTCCACACAGGGAATTTCCGTTATATCCTGAACTTTCAGCACGTTAATCAACTTGTACAGTTGCTTGGTCAACTGCTCGATAATCTTGTCATCTCCCGGTACAACCATCGTAATCCGAGACACTCCCACTTGCTCCGCCGGGCCGACGGCCAGACTTTCAATATTAAAACCCCGACGGGCAAACAAACCAGCTATTCGAGTGAGGACACCCGCTTCATCTTCAACTAAAACCGAAAGAGTGTGTTTCATTTCTGCTCCATAAAACTCATCTAAAATTATCCAAAGTTATCCTTTGAATAATTAGTGTTTATTTCCTACGCTGTTGGGCGGTCGGCCATCCCAAGGTAAGTAGGCTATCCCCCTCAAGCCGAGGGTTCCCAGTTTAAAATATTTAAACTGGCGTTCAAGTCGCGGTCAATTGACCTATCACAAACAGGGCAATCATAAGTCCTAATATTCAGTGGCATATCTTGTTTTTGTCCGCAGTTGGAGCAACTTTTAGAACTCGGAAACCATTGGTCTACCAATACTAAACTTGCGCCATACATCTGACATTTGTATTCAAGTTGACGCTGAAATTCATAAAATCCCAAGTCTGATATCGCACCTGCAAGTTTGTGGTTGGCCATCATCCCTTTCACGTTCAAGTCTTCTATCTTAATTAGTTGGAAAGTTTTCGCTAAGTAAGTTGTTAGCTCGTGCAGGAAATCCTGGCGGATGGCAGATATTCGTGAATTAATTCGACTGATTTTTTTGTAGGTTTTGCGCTGGTTTTTAGAACCTTTCACTTGCTTTGAAGCCTGGCGTTGCAGTCTGGCTAGCTTGGTTTTCGCTTGCTTTAACGGCTTTGGGGCATCAAATACTTGCTCGTTTGAGAGGGTAGCAAAGGATTTAATTCCAACATCAATTCCTACGGATTCTTGAACTTGCTGACCGGGTAAACGTTCGGCATCAACACAGAAGGATATGAACCAGCGACTTCCCGATTTCGACAAGGTGAAAGTCTGGGACACCACACTACATTCCAGCGGTTCGTGCAGTCGGAATGTTCCGAGTGTGGGAATTTTAATTGTATTCCCAGCAGCCAGTAAAACTTTTCCGTTTGACGAATCTACTGTGAACGATTGCCCGTTTTTGCGACGGTTGAATCTGGGATGACCTGACTTGCCAGAGCGATACCGACTAAACGCATCTTTCAAATCAATCAATGCGTTTTGATAGACTCGGCTCGACAGTTGATTCATCCAATTGAATTGTGGTTGTTTTTTGATTTGACACTCCCCTGCCTTAAGGCGAGGGGATTCTTGGATCAACCAGTCGAACTTATCTCTGTTTTGTCGCCACCAGCGAGTAGAGATCGGTTTCCCAGCGTGAATTCCGGTGTGCCCCACCGTATTTAAATTGATTTTTGCACGGGCTTTCAAACCCTTGGCTAAAATATTTATTCCAGCGTTGTGGTCACGATCTAGTATCGTTCCGCAACCGCAAATATGCGTTCTGGTTGATAAAGTTTTCTTAACAATATCGCCACAGTTTGAACATTTCTGAGATGTGTATTGTGGCGGAACAGCAATAACTGTTTTGCTGTACACTTTTCCAAAATACTCCAACCATTGAGCGAACTGTGACCACGCAGCATCACTAATCGACTTAGCGAGTTTATGGTTTTTAACCATATTACGCACTTGAAGGTCTTCGTAGGCTACAAAATCGTTAGATTTTACCGCGCCGGGCGCCGTCTTAATGGCGAAGTCTTTGCGCTGCCGACTAACCTTTAGGTGCTTTCTTCCTAACTTGTTGATTG